>JAHBWE010000021.1 GCA_019637155.1 Labilithrix sp.
TCGGCCTCCCGAGCTCCGTGAGCCGCATGCCCGCCGAGCCGCCGGTCGCCCCGCCCCCGCCGAGCGAGCGCCGCCTCCCGATCCCTGTCGCCGCACCCGCACGGCCCCCTGCCCCGAGCGTTCCCGACCTCGAAGGCGGACCGCGAAGCCGCCGCCCTCCGCCGCCGCTCCCGAGCCAGGTCAAGAAGGGCTGAGGCGCGCGAGCCGCGTCAGTGCGTGGGCGGGAACGACGAGCCGGCCCCGCGCTCGATCGTCGCGGACGGCCGCGAGAGCTCGCCGTCGTCGTCGCAAAAGAGGATGGCGCAGTGCTTGTTTTCGCCCTGCTTGATCCGGTTGCACAGCTCGACGAGGTCGTCGTCGGCGTCGATGATCGTGCCCTCGACCGGCTCGGCGGTCTTCGCGTCGTACCGGCAGTTGTCGAGCGCTACCCAGCGCCCTCGGTATGCGCCGCTCTGCCGGATTTCCGGCCAACTCATGCGACTACCCATCGGTCTCGATCGAGTACTTGCGGGCCCGGGCCCGGTCAAGCGACGGGGTGTCGTTTCCCCACCACATCTGTACGGATGAGCAGTCAAATGCGGCTCACAGCCGCGCGCGGCGGGTCCCCGACATCCAGCCGCCGAGCCGCAGCGCCATCTCGAGCGCCTGCCGGTAGTTGAGGCGCGGATCGCAGACGGAGAGGTAGCGCCTGTCGAGATCCGCTTCGTCGAGCCCTCCGCCGATGCACTCCGTGACGTCCTCGCCCGTCAGCTCGAAGTGGACCCCGCCGAGCTCGGTGCCGAGGCGAAGGTGCGTCGCGAACGTGCGCTCGATCTCGAGGAGGATGTCGTCGAAGCTCCGGGTCTTGAGCCCGCTCTTCGTCGTGATGCCGTTGCCGTGCATCGGGTCGCAGACCCACAGGACGCGGCGGTTCGCGCGGCGGACCGCGTCGATGAGCGGCGGGAGCGCCTTCTCGACGTTCGCGGCGCCCATCCGCGTGATGGCGACGAGCTTCCCCGGCTCGTTGGTCGGCGAGAGCGCGGTGAAGAGGTTCACCGCGTCCTCTGGGTCGACCTTCGGCCCGAGCTTCACGCCGACCACGTTCTCGATCCCGCTGAAGAACTCGACGTGGGCGCCGTCGAGCGCGCGCGTCCGCTCGCCGATCCACGGCATGTGGGTCGTGAGCAGGTAGTGCCCGTCGCGGCGGGGGACGCGCCGCGTCTGCGCCGACTCGTAGTGCAGGTTCAGGCCTTCGTGGCTCGTGAAGAACTCGACGCCCGACAGCTCGTCGACCTTCTTCTCGCCGATCGCCTCCATGAAGCGGAGCGCCTCCGAGAGCCGCTCCGTCATCATCTTGTATTCTGCACGTATATCGTCGGGCAGGTCCGCCCGCGCCATGAAGCCGAGGTCCCAGTACTCGGGGTGATGCATGTCGGCGAAGCCGCCGACCGCGAGCGAGCGGACGAAGTTCAGCGTCATCGCGGCGTGGCCGTACGCGTCGAGCATCGCGCGCGGATCGAAGCGGCGCGCCTCCGGCGTGAACTCCGGGTGGTTCACGATGTCGCCGAAGAAGCTCGGCAGCGTGACGCCGTCCTTCGTCTCGGTCGGGCTCGAGCGCGGCTTCGCGTATTGCCCCGCGAGCCGCCCCACGCGGATGACGGGCTTCTTCGACGCGTGGATCAGCACGAGCGACATCTGGAGGAGGATCTTCAGCTTGTTCGCGATGATCCCCGGCTGGCAGTCGGCGAACGTCTCCGCGCAGTCGCCGCCCTGCAGGAGGAAGCGCTTGCCGGCCTGCGCCTCGGCGACGAGGTCCTTCAGCCGCTCGACCTCCCACGACGTGACGAGCGGCGGGAGCGCCTTCAGCTTCTCGACCGTCTGCGTGAGGAGCGCCGGATCGTCATAGCTGACGTCCTGCGCGTGTTTCTTCTCTTTCCAGGATAGGGCGGTCCAAGCCACGACCCGCAGCCTAGCCGTTTACTTGGCCCGCGGAGAACCGGCGTGCTCTCGGTCGAGCATGCGCTTCGCCGCCGCCACCCTGCTCCTCCTCTCCGGGTGCGCCATCGTGGCGCCAATGTCCCCCGCCGCGCGCGCGCAGGAGGCGGCGACCGAGCTCAACATCAACTCACGCTTCGGGCGGATGGAGCTCGCGACCGAGCGCGTCGCGCCCTCGCATCGCGACGCGTGGCTCGTCCGGCACCGCGCGTGGGGCGGCGCCATCCGCGTCGCCGACTACGAGATGGCCGGCTTCAAGATGAAGGGCGACAACGACGCCGAGAGCCTCGTCCGCGTGGCGTGGTACCGGGTCGATCAGGGCGACCTCCACAACACGCTCCTCCGGCAGTCGTGGCACCAGACCAAGGGCGCCTGGCAGCTCGTCGACGAGACGCACTCGGACGGAGACGTCGGCCTCCTCGGCGAGCCGGTCCCCGCGCCGCTGCCGCTGCCGAGCGAGGCGCCGCCCGGACAAAAGAAAGCGGCGCAGTTCCCGACGATCCGGCTCGGATCGACGGAGAACGCGCCAGCTTCGGCAGACTGAGACGGGCGAAGCCCGAGCTAGACCTTCGGCTCGGACTGCGACTTCGGGGGGGCCGACTTCTTCGCCGCCGCCTTCTTCGGGGCCTTCGCCGGCGCGGTAGCAGGAGTACGCTTCGCCTTGAGGCGCGTCTTCTTCTTCACCTGCGCCTTGCGGCGCTTCATCTTCTGCGAGTTGCGGCGGTCGAACTTACCCATGGGGGGCGCATCCAACACGATGCGCGGGGCCCCCGTCAACCTGGAATGACCTGAACGTGCTGCTCGATCGCGACGTCGGCGCCGCGATCGCGGCCCGCGGAGAGAGGCTCGAAGACCTCCGGCTCGGAGGGGCGGTCACGAGCGCCGGGCTCGAGGCCTTGCTCGAAGGCTCGTTCGTCCCACGCCTCCGCTCCTTGTCCCTCGTCCAGCGCGAGGACGAGCGCGTCCCGCTCTTCCCCCTCTTCGCCGCACCGTTCGCGGCGCTCCGCGCGCTCGCGCTCGAGCATCTCCATATCTCGCGCGAGGAGGCGGGCGCGCTCGCGTCGGCGGCGGCCTTCGCCGGCGTCCACGAGCTCCGGTTGCTCCGCTGTTCGTTCGGCGGCGATGCGCTCGCTGTCCTCCGGGCGCGGTGGCCGTTCCTCGAGCCGAGCGTCTGGTGAGCGGCCTCGTCCCCGCGCCCGAAGACGAGCCGCTCGTCCGCGCCGTGCTCGCGGCGCCGGAGGACGACGCGCCGAGGCTCGTCTACGCCGATCGCCTCATCGAGCGGGGCGAGGCCGCGCTCGGCGAGCTCATCGTGCTGCAATGCGGGCGCCGCCGCGAGCACCGGCTCCGGGTGCAGGAGCTCCTGCGCGAGCACCTCGCGCACTGGACGGCGGAGCTCTCCGACTGGGAGACGTGGAGGGTCACGCTCGATCGCGGCTTCGTCGACACGCTGCGCGAGGCGCCGCTCGAGTCGCTCTCACCGAACGCGGCGCGGCTCGCGCACCACCCGCTCCGCGTCCTCTCGACGCGCGCGCCCGACGACGGCGTTCGCCTCGGCGAGCTGACGGACCTCCTCCGCGCGCCGTTCGCGGCGCGGCTCGAGCGCCTCGAGGTCTCCGGCGAGCACGTCCTCCTCGAGCTCGATCCCGCGGCCGCACGTCCGCTCCTCGCGTCGCTCACGAAAGGCTCGAACGAGGATCGGCTCACGCTCGAGGGCCCGCACCTCCGCGCTGCGCTGCGCGGCGTCCGGCTCGACTGGCCGAACGCCGCGCGCAACGCGGCGGTCGTGACCGCGCCTCCCGACGGGCTCGAGTGGCTCGAGATCAACATGACGGACATCGCGCCGATCCGCTGGTCGCTCTCGCGGCTCCGCGAGCTCGAGCTGTTCTTCGTCCCGCGCACGACCGCGATCGACTTCTTCGCGACGGCGCACCTCCCTGCCCTCCGCTCGCTACGGTTGACGCCGGGACGCGAGGAGACCGGCGTCGCCGCCGCCCTCGCGGAGAGCCACCTCCTCCCGCAGCTCACCGAGCTTCGAAGCACGCTCCCGCTCGACGACGTCCTCGCGCGCGCGATCATCGAGCGCGCGGACCGGCTCGAGGCGCTCGCCGTCACGGGCGCGCCGCGCTTCAGCGCGATCGACGCCTTGCTCGCGAGCGCGGTCGCGCCGCGCCTCCGCGCGCTGACGCTCACCTCGTCGAGCGGCCTCGGCTCCGCGATGCCGTTCGCGCGCGCGCCGTTCGCGCGCCTCCGTCACCTCGCGCTGAGCGGGTTCAAGGTCGGCGCCGCGGAGGCGCGCGCGCTCGTCGACAGCGCGGCGCTCGCGTCCGTCGACACGCTGAAGGTCAGGCCCGCGACGAAGACCGCCGCGCGCATCCTCGCGGAGCGCTGGCCCGAGCACGCGCCGCGCGAGACGTGAGCGTCAGCCCGCGCTCTCGGCGACGGCGTCTTCGCGACCGCGCACCTCGAGGCGGTAGCGGCTGTTGATCGTCTCGATGTAGAAGACCTCGCGGCCCGCGAGACGAAGCACGCGCTTCACCGGCGTCGTCACGTACTCGTGCATGCCGTCGGGGAACTCGATCACGACGACGGAGCCTTTCCGCGGCGCTCTCACGAGGCGGCCCGCGACCGCGCGCGACCCCTTTCCGAGCTTGCGGAGGACGACTTCCACAAAACCCAATCTAGCATTGCCAGCGGCCGCGTCTACGGCGGCGCTGGGGCTTCGATAAGCTGTGGAGAGCCGCGAGCTTGGCCGTGGTCTCCGGGCGGCCTCCGCCGCTGCCGCCGAGGCTTGTACCGCGGCTTTTTCGCGGGTAGACGGGCCCTGATGTCGCTGCACGGCGAGCCTTTGTCCTTTGCCTCGGGCGACCGCCGGGGGTGCGTCGAGGTGGTCTGCGGCTCGATGTTCAGCGGAAAGACCGAGGAGCTCCTCCGCCGCGTGAAGCGCGCGCGGCTCGCGAGGCAGCGCGTCGTCCTCTTCAAACCGCGCATCGACAACCGCTACGACGACGTGAAGGTCGTGAGCCACGAGGGCATCAAGGCCGATGCGACCGCGGTCGGCAGCTCCGCGGAGCTCTTGTCGCTCCTCGACCTCGCGAAGCTGCCCGACGTCATCGGCATCGACGAGGCGCAGTTCTTCGACGAGGCGATCATCGACGTCGTCGACCTCCTCGCGAACGCAGGCGCGCGCGTCATCTGCGCCGGCCTCGACCAGGACTACCGCGGCCGCCCGTTCGGTCCGATGGCCGCGCTGCTCAGCGTCGCCGAGTACGTCACGAAGCTGCAGGCGGTGTGCTCGCGCTGCGGCGCGCCCGCGTGCCGGTCGCAGCGGCTCGTCGGGACGGAGGGGCAGCTCTTCGTCGGCGGCGCGGCGGACTACGAGCCGCGCTGCCGGCGGTGCTTCGTCGCCGGCGTCGTCGAGGCGCCGCCCGAAGGCTCGCCGTCGCGCTCGCGCGACTGATCGTCCTTCGCCGCTCCGCGCGGCGCGCTCACGCCGGGGACCTTCTGCGCGGCGAAGTAGGCGCGGAGCACCTCGCGCGCGAGGACGTTCGCCTTGATCGTCCACGTCGGATCGTTCACGACGAGGACGCCGAACGCGACCTTCTTCGGTTGGGCGAGGGTCGCGCCGTCGACCTCCGGCATCTCGACCGGCTTGGTCGGCGCGAAGCCGGCGAACCACGTGTAGAAGCGCTGCGTGCTCGCGTCCGTGAGCGTGCCCGTCTTGCTCGCGACCGCGACGCCGGGGAGAAACGATCGGCCCTTCGCGTCGTGGAACGCGCGGTACGACGTGCCGTCGCTCACCGTCGTCTCCATCATCCGCGTGACCGCCTGCGCGGTCTCCGTCTTCATGATCCGCTTCTGCGGGAGCGGCTGCGTCGACGCGCTCCACTTCACCTTGCCGTCGTCGACGATGTCGGTGATGAGCACGGGCCGCACCGGCTCGCCGCCGCGCGCGAGGGTGGCGCCGATCCACGCGGCGTGGAGCGGGGAGAGGGTGGTGTTCCAGAACCCGGCCGCGGTGCGGGCGTAGCCGAGCTGGTCCTCGGGGAACTTCGCGGTGCTCGGCTGCACCGGGACGTCGAAGGGGAGCGCGGCGTTGAAGCCGTACGCCTTCGCGGTCTCGTCGAGCTCGGCCGGCTTGAGGTGCGCGAGCGCGAGGCGCGCGAACACGGTGTTGACGCTGCGGCCCATCGCGAGGGCGACGGTGGTGCACCACTTGTCGCGCTTCGGATCGGGGACGAGGTCGTGCGCGAGGAGCCGCTGCTCGCCGCCGGAGTAGCACTCCTTCTGGTCGGGCGTCGCCTGCTGGTGCTCCACGAGCGACGTGCCGGTGATGACCTTGAAGACGCTCGCCGCCGGCGCGGTCGCCTCGATCGCGAGGTCGCGCTTGGGCCCTTTGTCGACGTGGCTCGCGTAGACGAGGACGCGCCCGGTGTCGACCTCCATCACGACGACCGCCGCCTCGGGGAGGTGGTGCATCGACATGACGTTGTCGGCGGTGCGCTGGAGCGCGGGCTCGACCGAGAGCTTCACCGTGCGCTTGTCGGGGAGGAGCGCGGTCGCGCCGCTGTCCTTCACCTCCATCTTCGCGAGGTCGACGCCCGCGAACGAGGGCGGCGGCGGCGCGACGGCGGCGGCGGCCGCCTGCGGCGCGGTGAGCTTCGCGATCGACGGCGGCGTGTCGGCGCGTCCGCGCCGCGCGAGGAGGACCGCCACCGTAAGGGCGATCGGGACCGCCACCACCGCTGCTACTTTTCTCGTCGCGAGGGGAGGCCGTCGCATGCCGAATCGTGTGACACGGTCCGCTTCGACCGGGCAAAGAAATGGATCGTCCAGTGGGTCGAATCGACGGATAGTGGCCCGGAACATGAGGGTTTTTCCCAGGAGGTGCTTTCGCAGCCTTGGAACGCTCGCGGCCGCGCTGTTCTTCACCGGAGCGGCGTTCGCGGACGCGCACGGGGTCGCGCCGGGCGGCGGCGGGCTCGAGGGCGTCGAGGCGACGCTGAAGGGCGCGACGCTCGAGGTGCGGGCCGGCGGGGCGACGCGGTCGATCGCGTTGCCGCTCGCGAAGCCCGAGGCGCGCATCAGCACGATCGCGATCGGCGAAGGCAGGCACGTGCTCCACGTCCACGCGACGGAGGGAGCGCTCGGTCTTCCGAGCGCGTCATGGCAAGCGCGCACGTGGGACGCGGTCTTCGCCGGCGGCAAGGAGGTCTTCGCGGGACCGACCGGCTACACGGCGGGCGAGGACGGCGAGCGCACGGGGCAGATCGTGGAGGTGACCGATCGCGACGACGCGACGAAGTTCGTGCTCGTCGCCGACGTGCGGGAGGACACGCGCATCTGCGGCCAGGCGACGACCCCGCTCTCGGTGCGCGGCCTCGACGCGAAGACGCTCGCGCTCCGCGGCGCCTCGCTCCATCGCATCGCGAAGAAGGAGCGCGACGCCGCGACGCGCATCGTCGCGGTCGCGATGGGCGGAACCGCGCGTCCGCCGCTCGCGCGCCTGCTCGCGGCGAGCGGCGCGAGCGGCGGCAAGGCTCCCGCGATCACGGACGGCAAGCTCGAGACCGCGTGGAGCGAGGAGCGCCCCGGCGACGGCCACGGCGAGTTCGTCGCGATGCGCGCCCCAACCGAAGCGCCGCTGCACTCTTTGGTCGTCACCCCCGTGCCCGCGCACGCGCCGCCGGCGGCGGAGCGCGGTGCGCCGGGGCACGCGACGCCGTCGCCGGAGCGCGTGGCGCCGCGCACGTTCTTCGTCGCGACGGATGCGCGGCTCTTTCACGTGACGATGCCGGAGGACGCGCGCGCGAACGTCGCGTACGAGGTCCCCTTCCCCGAGCCGATCCGCACGTCGTGCGTCGCGCTCGTGCTCGACGAGGCGTACGACGGCGATCGCGCCGCGCCGGTCGTGACGATCGCGGAGGTCGCGGCGCGCACGAAGCTCGACGTCGACGGCGCGACGTTCGACGACGTCGCGAAGGAGCTCTCCGGCGCCCGCGCGGACGAGGCGGCGGCGGTCCTGCGACGCGGCGGCGATCCCGCGCTCGCGGCGGTGAGCGCGCGGTGGTCCTCGCTCGACGCGAAGGCCCGCGCGTTCGCGGTCGACGTCGCGTCGAGCGCGGGCACGTGCGGCGGCCCCGCAATGGAGCTCCTCACCCGCGCGCTCGCGGACGAGGCGAGCGAGGTGCGCCGCCGCGCGAGCGGCCGCATCGAGCGATGCGGGAAGCAGGCGACCGAGTCGCTCATGCTCGCGGTGCGCTCGAGCGAGGAGCGGCGGCGCGCGGCGTCGGCGGGCCTCCTCGCGTCGATCGCGCCCGCGGCGGCGTTCGATCCGCTGAGCGAGGTCGCCGGCGCGGGAGCGACGGAGACACGACGCGCGGTCCGCGCCGCGCTCGCGCGGGCAGCGACGGCGACGACGCGCGAGAAGCTCACCGCCGCGCTCGCGCGACCGGGCCTCACGCCGGACGCGCGGCTCGACCTCGTGCGCGCGTTCGGCCCGCGCCTCGCGGAGCTGCGCCCGGAAGCGGAGGCCGCGCTCACCGAGGTCCTCGCCGCGACGCCGGACATGCGCACGCGCTGGCTCGTCGCCGAGCCCGCCGCCCAGCTCGGCGACGTACCGCGCCTCGTGTCCCTCGCGAACGATCCGGAGTGGCCCGTCCGCGCCCGCGCCCTCGAGGCCAGCGCCACGCTCCCCGCGATGCAGCCATCGCGCATGAAAGGCGCAGCCGACCCGCACCCCCGCGTCCGCGAAGCCGCCCTCCACGCGATGGCCGCCGCTTCGAACCCGAGTCGCTCCCCGACGAACGGCGCAGGCTCGAGCCACGACGCGTCCTCTTCCAAGGCGAGCGGCGCGGCGGCGGCGCGGGCGCTCGGCGGTGACACGTGGACCTTCGTGCGTGTCGCGGCGGCGGAGGTGCTGGGCGCGACGGGGGCGGAGCCGGCCGCGCTCGCGAAGGGGCTCGGCGACCGAAGCGCGAAGGTGCGCGCCGCGGCGGTGGTCGCGCTCGGGGCGAGCCGCGCGGCGGGCCAGGCGAGCGCGATCCGGGCGCGCCTCGACGACACGCAAGAGGACGTCGAGGTCCGCGCGCTCGCGGCGCGGACGCTGGGGAAGCTCTGCGTGCAGAGCGCAGCCGATCGCCTGACCCACCTCGCGATCCTCGCGCGGTCGCCGGTCGACGAAGCCGACGAGCGCATCGGCACGGCCGCGCTCGAGGCCCTCGGCATGCTGCACCCCCCCGACATCGAGAAGCGCCTCGCCCCGCTCCGCGACCCGAAGTCGCGCACGCTCCTCAAGCGCGCCGCCGACGCCGCCGTCGCCGAGCGCGGCAGCTGTCGCTGACACCTGCAGCATTTCGCATGGGTCTTCACACCGGACCGAGAACGCGCGGCTCCACGCGCGCCCCGCTCGACCGTACCGCGCCCCGCTTTTTACGAGCGATCGCCGCGCACGACCGCCCGCGCCGGAGGTGGCGCCGTTCGTGCCTCCTCATGGCCTCGTGCCTCGGATCGAACTGGTCGCGTCGCTCGTCGCGCTCGTGTGGGGCGGCGTGGTGCTCGCGGCGATGGGCGCCTCCGCGCTCGTGATGCCCTACGAACGGTGGACCGCCGAGCTCGGCTCGTTCCGCAGCCTCGCGGCCTGCGGGACCGTCCTCGGCCTCCTCGCCACCGCCTTCTTCGCGCTCGAGCGCCGGAAAGTCGAAAAGCGCCTCTCCCGCTAGGGAGGGCGCTTCATGACGACGTGGCTCCGAGCGCTCAGGCGCGCGGGATGACGGTCTCGATCTCGGTCTCGAGCGGGCGCTCACTGACGAAGAGCGGGCCGTCCTTCATCGGGTCGTAGTTGTCGTCCTGGTAAGACGAGATCTCGGCGTCCATCTTGATCTCGACCATCTCGGGCTTGTTCCACATGTTCGTCCTACCTTGTGTGCAATGAGTCTGACTCGGATTTCCGAACGCGCAAGGTGAATTTTTCGCGCGTGATTCTCAGGGTTTGGGCGCGCCGGCGCGGATCCACTCCTCGAGGGCGTGGAACGACTCGGGATCGATGCCGCCGGCCGGCATCTGCGGGTAGCCCTCGCCCTGGATGCGGAGGACCAGCTCGCTGCTCATGTCGCCGCCCTGCACGAGGGCCGGGCGCGCGCCGCGCGCTTCGGTGAGGCGCTTCCAGTTGCCGACCGCGTCGCACTTGTCGAGGCGGAGGTTGCCCGGATAGCCGGGTCCGACGCCGTGGCAGCTCGTGCAGTTCTTGTCGAGGACCTCCTTCTGCATCACCGACATCGCGTCGTTCTTGCGCGAGAGCTCGCGGCAGCGCGCTTCGACGGCGGGATCGGCGCCGGGGCGGACGATCGGGATCGCGCGCATCGGGAGGCCGTTGCCCTCGGCCGCGTTGAAGGAGAGGCGGAGGACGTTGCCGTTCTTGTCCTCGGTGATGTAGAGCGAGCCGTCCTTCGCCGCGAGGACGTCGACCGGCGCGCCGAGCGGCTCGCGGCCGTCCGCGCTCTTCTCCCAGCCGCGGATGATGTCGAGCGGCTCGCCGCCGCCGGGGATGCCGTTCGCGTCGACCGGCACCATCACGAGGCGGTGCCCGTTGTCGCGATAGCCGTGGTACGTGACGATGAGCTGGCCCTTGTACGCGCTCGGGAGGAGCGAGCCGTCGTAGTAGGTCATGCCGAGCGGCGCGGCGTGACCGGGGAGGAGGAGCGCCGGCGCGGTGTAGCGCGAGCAGTCGACGCGGCCGCGGTACTCGGGGCTGACCGCGTTGTTGTCGAAGCAGTAGGGCCAGCCGTAGTGCGCGCCCGGGACGATGACGTTGAGCTCCTCGTGCGGGAAGTCCGCCTCCGTGTCGCGGTACGACGCGTCGGCCTTCTCGATCGAGTCGCGCGAGTTCTCGCCCTGGAGGAGCGCGCCGCTGGTCGGGTGCACCGCGAGCGCCATCGAGTTGCGGAGGCCGCGCGCGACGACGGTGAAGCCGGTCGCGACGTGCTCGGCGTTGTTCAGGTCGTACGCGCGGATGGTGCCGAGCGCGTTGTTCCCCTCGGCCTCGACGCACGGCAGCGCGTAGCGGCGGCTCGAGCCGCTGCCCGTCTCGCAGTTGTCCGAGGCGGAGCCGATGTTGACGTAGAGCTTCCACGGATCGCGCTTGTCGAAGACCATCTTCTTGAGCGGATGCCGGTACGGATCGCCCTTCGGGAGGTCCTTGATCACGACCTTGAAGCGCGGCTGCTTGTAGTCGCCCGTGGTGCGGAACGGGCCCGTCCGCGGGACGGGGTCCACCGTCGCCTCGTAGGGATCGAAGCGGAACACGCCCGTCGGCGTGCCGATGTACGGGAGGCCGTCGGGCCCCACCGTCACGCCGCTCGGCTTGTCGATCAGCTTCGCGATCCGCGTCTTCGAGAACGTCTTGTTCGGGAGGCGGCGGAGGAGCCACACCGCGCCGCGGTCCTGCGCCCAGCCGCCCATCTCCGCGAGGACGAAGTCGCCGCTCGGGAGCTCCGCGATGCCGCGCGAGTACGTGAAGCCCTGCGTGACGAGGCCGACGCAGATGCCGGGCGGCGTCTTCAGCGTCTTGAGGCGGGGGAGGCCGTCGCAGGTGCCCTCGGTCGTGTACGCCTCCTCGCCGGAGCCCTCGTCGAGCGCCTCGTCCTCGTCGGTCGGGGCCCCGCAGGCCGGCGCGAACGCGGCGAGCGAGAGGGTCGCGAGGACGGCCAGGGAGAGCATCGCCGAGCGCATGGTGGGGCATACTGCAACCGTGGGGCCACCCTCACCTACATAGGCCCCACACGAAACCTTTCAGGTTTTCGATGATGGACCGGTGTAATTTTTTCGATCGCGGATCCTGCGTAGCTCAGACCTCATGCGGCCCGGATCGCGAGAGAAGGCCTTAGTTTCCGCTTCTCGAGGACGAGGCGAAGGCCCTCGCTCGGCGTGATCGTGATCGATCGGCGGACCATCCTGACCGGCTTCTTGCCCTCGAAGGCGAAGCCGCAGCGCGACACCAGTCGCGCGAGCACCATCTTCATCTCGTAGACCGCGAAGGCCATCCCGATGCAGCGCCGGATGCCGCCGCCGAACGGGAAGAACTCGTGGGCGGAGAGCTTCTTCCCCACGAACCGGCGCGGATCGAACGTCTCCGGGTTGGGGAACGCCTCGGGCCGGCGATGGGCGAGGTAGATCGAGCAGACGACGAGCTCCCCCTTCTTCATGTCCATCCCGCCGACGGTGCGGTCCGTCGCGAGCACGCGCCCGACGATGGGGATGACGGGGATGAGCCGCAGCGCCTCGCGGACGACGCCGTCGAGGAGCGGCGCCTTGTTGATCGCCTCGGGCTTCGGATCGGGACCGAGCGCCTCGACCTCGGCGTGGAGCTCGGCGAAGAGCGCCGGTTGTTCGAGGAGGTGCTTCATCGCCCAGCTCAGCGCGGTCGCGGTCGTCTCGTGCCCCGCGACGAGGAGCGTCACGAGCTCGTCGCGGAGCTCCTCGCGCGACATCGGCTCGCCCGCGTCGTCGCGCGCGTCGAGGAGGAGCGAGAGGATGTCGGGACCGCGGACGCCGGACGCGCGCTTGCCGTCGATCTCGCGATGGAGGAGGTCGTTGCTCGCGTCCACCGCGCGGCGGAAGCGGCCGTACGGGCTGTAGCCGCCGAGCTCGAACTGCATCGCGGGGATGAGGAGCGGGGCCCACGCGCCGAGGTCGAGGAGCCGCTTCGTGTTCGTGACCATCTGCTCGAGGCGCGGTCCTTCGAAGCCGAAGATCGTGCGGACGATCACGCGGAGCGTGACGTCCTGCATCGACTCGTGGAACGCGAACGGCCGCCCGTGAGGCATCGCGTCGATCGCGTCGTCGGTGACGTCGAGCATCGTCTGCCCGTACGCCTGCATGCGCTCGCCGTGGAACGGCGGCAGGAGGAGCTTCCGCTTCCGGAGGTGCTTTTCGCCGTCGACCATCAGCACCGAGCGATCGCCGAGCAGCACCGCGAGCGTCTGGTTGAAGCGGCCCGCCTCGAGCTCGTCGCCGCCGTCGGAGAAGACCTCGCGCACGTCGTCCGGGTTCGAGAAGACGTTCACCTCCATCCCGAAGATGCCGAGGCGGAAGGACTCGCCGTGGAGCGCGCGGAGCTCGTCGAGGTACGGATACGGCGACCGCATCCAGCGCCAGGACGAGTACGCCATCGAGTGCTTGCGGGGCGGCAGCGTGGGCATGGAAGAGCTATAGGTCCTCTCGTCGGCGCGGACGAGTGCGGGTAGCATTCCCGCGATGCGCGCCATCGTCCTCGGAGCCGCCGCCGGCGGCGGGTTCCCACAATGGAATTGCGGCTGTGCGAACTGCGTCGCCGTGCGCGAAGGCCGCCCGGGGTACGAGGCGCGCACGCAGGACTCGATCGCGGTCACCGCCGACGGCGCGCGCTACGCGGTCGTCAACGCCTCGCCCGAGATCCTGGCGCAGGTGCAGAAGAACGAGGCGCTCTGGCCGCGCTCGGCGCGCCACACGCCGATCAGCGCGGTCATCCTCACGAACGGAGACATGGACCACGTGCTGGGCCTCTTCTCGCTCCGCGAGTCGACGCCGTTCGCGCTCTACATGACCGCGGCGGTGCAGCGCGGGCTCGAGGAGAGCGCGTTCATCCGCACGCTGCGCCGCTTCGAGGGGCAGCTCGTCGTGCGGAACCTCGAGATCGGCAAGCCGACCGCGCTCGCCGACGCGACCGGCGAGCCGCTCGGCCTCTCGGTGCGCGCCTTCCCCGCCGCCGGCAAGCTCCCGGTCCACTTCGTCGGCCACGCGAAGGAGTCGCCGGAGGACAACGTCGGCCTCTCGTTCACCGACGACGCGGGGAAGACGCTCGCCTACGCCGCCGCGTGCGCGAGCGCGGAGGAAGGAGCGCACCTCGACGGGCACGACGTCGTCTTCTTCGACGGCACGTTCTGGACGGAGGACGAGCTCGTGAAGGCGGGGCTCTCGAAGTCGTACGCGCGCGACATGGCGCACGTCCCGGTCTCGGTCTCGCTCGAAAAGCTGAAGATCGGCGGGCGGAAGATCTACACGCACATCAACAACACGAATCCCATCTTGGCTCCCGACTCCAAGGAGCGAAAGCAAGTGCTCGCCGCGGGTTGGGAGATCGCCTACGACGGAATGGAGATCTCGCTATGACGGAGCCGCTCGATCGGGAGGCGTTCATCGCGCGCCTGCGTGACGAAGGCGCAAAGCGGTATCACGATCATCATGACTTCCACGTGCGCATGCACGCCGGGAAGCTCTCGCGCCGGCAGATCCAGGCGTGGGTCGAGAACCGCTTTTATTACCAGACACGAATCCCGATCAAGGACGCGATCATCCTCTCCAAGTCCGATGATCCCGCGTTCCGCCGCGTGTGGATCCACCGCATTCACGATCACGACGGGAAGGCCGAAGGGGAGGGCGGGCTCGCGCAGTGGATCCGCCTCGCGAAGGGCGTCGGCCTCGACGTCGACGAAGTGAAGTCGCTGAAGAACGTGCTCCCCGGCGTCCGCTTCGCGTGCGACTCCTACGTCCAGCTCGTCCGCGATCGTCCCCTCGTCGAGGCGGTCGCCTCCTCGCTCACGGAGTTCTTCTCCCCCGACATCATGGCGCGCCGCATCGTGGCGTGGGAGCAGCACTACCCGTGGGTCGAGGCCGAGACGATGGAGTACTTCCGCGGCCGCGTCACGCGCGCGCGCCAGGACTCGCACGAGGCGATCGACTACGTCATCGCCCACGCCACGACGCGGGAGGTGCAAGAGCGCTGCATCGACGCGCTCATCGTGAAGACGCAGATCCTCTGGGCGCTGCTCGACGCGGTGGATCGGGCATTTTCGGCGTGAACCCGAAGCTCGCGAAGAAGGCGCGGCTGCGGTTCGACCGGCACTCGGGGAAGCACATGCTGATGTACCCGGAGCGCGGCCTCGCCCTGAACGAGAGCGCGAAGCTCATCGTCGAGCGCTGCGACGGCACGCGGAGCGTCGAGCAGATCGTGCAGGAGCTCGACGCGATCGCGGGGCAGAGCGTCCAGGCCGACGTGCTCGCGGTGCTCGAGGACCTCCAGAAGAAGGGGCTCCTCGAGCCGTGAGCGAAGCGCCGCGGCCGTACACGCTGATCGCGGAGCTGACCTATCGGTGTCCGCTCAAGTGTCCGTATTGCTCCAATCCGACGAACCTGAAGGAGCACGACGGCGAGCTGACGACCGAGGAGTGGACGCGCGTCCTCGGCGAGGCGGAGGAGCTCGGCGTCGTGCAGGTGCACTTCACCGGCGGCGAGCCGTGCTCGCGCAAGGACCTCGAGGCGCTCGTCGCGCGCGCGCGCGAGCTCGAGCTGTACTCCAACCTCGTGACGAGCGGGGTGCCGCTCTCGAAGGAGCGCCTCGCGGGCCTGGCCGAGCGCGGACTCGACCACGTGCAAGTCAGCATTCAGTCGGCGAGAAAGGAGCGCTCGGACGAGATCGCGGGCTTCGCCGCCTATCCGCAGAAGCTCGAGGTGATGCGCTGGGTGCGCGACCTCGGACTGCCGCTCACGATGAACGTGGTGTTGCATCGCGCGAACCTCGACGAGGTCGACGAGCTCGTCGCGATGGCGGAGTCGGTCGGCGCGTCGCGCCTCGAGTTGGCCAATACGCAATACGTCTCCTGGGCATTGACGAATCGCGATCAGCTGATGCCGAGCGCCGCGCAGCTGGAGGAGGCCGCGGCGAAGGCGGCCGCGCACAAGAAGCGCCTCGAGGGCAAGATCGACGTCCTCTTCGTGAAACCGGATTATTTCGGCACGACCCCGAAGGCCTGCATGGACGGCTGGGCGCGCCGGTTCATCCACATGGTGCCGGACGGCCGCGTCTTGCCGTGCCACGCCGCGACGAGCATCCCCTCATTGAAGTTCGACGACGTCCGCGCGCGCTCGTTGGCGGATATCTGGGCCAACTCCGAGGCGCTGAACGCCTATCGCGGCGACGCGTGGATGAAGGAGCCCTGCAAGAGCTGCGACCGCCGCCACCAGGACTTCGGCGGCTGCCGCTGCCAGGCCTTCGCGCTCACCGGCGACGCCGCGAACACGGACCCCGCGTGCTCGCTCTCGGCGAGCCACGCGATCGTGACCGAGGCGCGCGCCGCCGCGCCGCCGGCCGAGCGCCGCTACCTCTACCGAGGCCGCTGACGTGAGGTGCCGATGACGCGGCGGCCGCTGTTCGTCGCGTCGTTCGGGGCGTTCGTGGCGGGGCTGTCGACGAGCCTCGTCGCGGTGTCGGCGCCGGTCATCGCCCGCGACCTCGCGGTCACGAAGGAGGACGTGAGCTGGGTCCTCACCGCGTACCTCCTCGCGATCACGTGCCTGCTCGCGCTCGCGGGCAAGGCGGCCGACGTGCTCGGCCGCAAGCGCGTGTACCTCACCGGCTTCTGCTTCTTCGTCGCCGGCTCCGCGATGTGCGCGGGCGCGCCCCTCCTCCGCGCGCTCGTCGGCGCCCGCGTCATGCAAGGCTGCGGCGCGGCGATGCTGATGGCGGTCGGCCCCGCGATCGTCACGCGCGCGGTGCCGCCGGCGCGTCGCGCGCGCGCGCTCGGGACGCAGCTCGCGCTCACGTACGTCGGGCTCGTGCTCGGGCCCTCGATCGGCGGCTTCCTCGCGGCGCGGCTCGGGTGGCAGGCGGTCTTCCTCGTCATCGCCGGCGCCGGCGCGCTCGGCGGCGTGCTCGCGCTCGCGCTCCTCGAGCCGGACGACGGGGGAGCGGGCGCGGGCGCGGCGGCGGAGCGGCCGAGCTGGCGCTCGCTCGACCTCGGCGGCGCGGTGCTGTTCGCGGCCGGCTTCGCCGCGCTGCTCGTCGCGCTGCATCGCGTACGGAGCGAGGGCTGGTCGAGCGCGCCGGTGCTCGCGATCCTCGCGTTCGTCGTCGTCGCGCTCGGCGCGTTCGTGCGGCACGAGGCGCTCGCGGCGCAGCCGCTCCTCCCGCTCCGCCTCCTGCGGCAGCCGCCGTTCGCGTTCGGCGTGCTCGGGGCGACGCTCCTCTACACCGTCACGTTCATGCTCTCGTCGTGGCTCCTGCCGTTCCAGCTCCAGCGCGCCGGCCTCGGCCCCGCGGAAGCCGGCGGCTACCTCACCGCGCAGCCGATCGTGATGGCGTTCGTCGCGCCGGTGTCGGGATGGATCGCCGACCGCTGGGGTCCGCGCCTCCCGAGCGCGGGCGGCATGCTCCTCATCGCGGCGGGGATGCTCGCGGTCGCGCGCGCGGCGGAGGAGCAAGGTCCCGCGCTCGTCGTCTCCCTCGCGCTCGTCGGCGTCGGCGCCGGCCTCTACGTCGCGCCGAACAGCGCGCTCATCATGGGCGCGGCGCCGAAGGACCGCCAGTCGATCGCGGCGGCGATGGCGGCGACGGCGCGGAACCTCGGCATGACGCTGGGGGTCGCGCTCGGAGCCTCGCTCGATCGTGCGTTCGGCTTCCGCGCGGCGCTCGTCGTCGCGGCGTGCCTCGGCGCGTGCGGCGCGCTCCTCGGCGTCGTGCGACCCGTGGTAGCGTCGCCGCGATGACCGAGCCCGTGAGGATCTCCCCCGCCGACGCGCACGCGAAGATGGCGGAGGGCTACACCTATGTCGACGTCCGGACCCCCGAGGAGTTCGCGGAGGGCCGCCCCGCCGGCGCGGTCAACGTGCCCCTCGGCGACGACTTCGTCGCGCTCATGGACGCGCGCTTCGCGAAGGACACGAAGATCGTCGTCGGCTGCAAGGCGGGCGGCCGCAGCTTGCGCGCGGCGAAGGCGCTCCTCGCCGCGGGCTACACGGACGTGCTCGATCAACGCGCCGGCTTCGACGCCGCGCGCGGCCCCTTCGGCGAGATCACGGAGCCGGGCTGGTCGCGCTCGAGCTTGCCGGTGGAGAAGTAGCAGCGTCGCTCTCGCTGACGCTCTCGCTTTCGTGCGCGATGCGCGGCGCCGGCGGCGGGCTGCCGGGCCAGCGGAGCGACTCCGGCACGTCGTGCGCGCGCTCCGCGACCTCGTCTTCGGGACCAGGTCCACACGCGCTCGTGGAGAGCCGCGGCGCGCTCGCTCCGCAGAAGGCCGAGCCGCCTTGCGAGACGACGACGCGCTTCCCTTCGTAGCAGCGCCACACGTAGACGTCGTGCCCGACCTCGACGCCGGTCCGGTACTGGAGATCGGGCGGCGACTTCGGCGCGTCCTTCACGTCCCACGGCTTCTGGAACGAGCACGCGAGGAGCGTGAGCCCGAGCCCGACGAAGAGCGGACGGCGCATGCCGCGATGCTACGCGGCTTTGGGCAGCGAGCGGCACGCGAGGAGCTTCGGATCGCGCGAGCGCGCCACCTCCGCGCGGCAGTAGAGGCAGCGGAACGCGATGTGATGAGGACGCGGCGTCATCCCGAACATGCTGAGGAGGATCCATCCCCACGTCGTGTACTCGGGCTCCTCTTGAATCGCGGGGTCGCCCCGGCGATGACCGCAGTGACAGGCTCGTTCGCGCATACCCCCGCACGTTGCACGCCGCGCGCCGCGGAAATCGCGAGCGATTCTGCGCCGCCGAGCTGCCGAAGATTCGGCAGGCGCCGGAGGTTCGGCGACCGAGGCCGCCCAGCCTCAGCTCATCCCGAGCGTCTTCAATCGGTACTGCAGCGTCGCGCGGCTCGTGCGGAGGAGGCGCGCGGCCTCCGACTGGTTGCCGTCGGCGCGTCGGAGCGCGTCCTCGAGGATCGACCGCTCGAACGCGTTCACCCGCTCCTTGAGCGGGGCGTCGCCGGCGGTCGTGCTCGGCGGCGGCGCCGTCGTCAGCTCGGGCAGGTCCGCGAGGCGAACGCGATCGCGCGCGAGGATCGCCGCGCGCTCGAGGACGTTCTGGAGCTCGCGCACGTTGCCCGGCCAGTCGTAGGCCTCGAGGTACGCCATCGCGTCGTCGTCGATCGGCTTCGGGCACGCGGCCGCGGCGAGGAGCGGGATGTCGTCCTTGCGATCGCGCAACGGCGGCACGACGAGCGGGAACACCGCGAGCCGGAAGTAGAGATCGCTCCGGAAGCGGCCGGCCTTCACGTCGGCGGCGAGGTCGCGGTTCGTCGCGGCGACGATGCGCACGTCGACCGGGATCGGGCGCGTCCCGCCGACGCGGTCGATCTCGTGCTCCTGCAGCACGCGGAGGAGCTTCGCTTGCGCCTCGAGCGGCAGCTCACCGACCTCGTCGAGGAACAGCGTGCCGCCGTGCGCGAGCTCGAAGCGCCCGATCCGCCGCGCGACCGCGCCCGTGAACGCGCCCTTCTCGTGGCCGAACAGCTCGCTCTCGATAAGGGTCGGCGGCAGCGCCGCGCAGCTCACGCGGACGAGCGGCGCGCGAGCGCGCGGGCTCCCCTCGTGCACCGCGCGCGCGAAGAGCTCCTTGCCCGTCCCTGTCTCGCCGGTGATCAGCACCGCCGCCGTCGTCGGCGCGACCTTGCGGACCTCGCCGAGCGCACGCTGGATCGCGGCGCTCTTGCCGAGGATGCCGCGCGGCTCGTGGAGCGCCGCCTTCAGGTACGCGTTCTCCGCCTCGAGCTTGCGCGTGAGCTCCTCGACGCGCGCGTAGAGCTTCGCGTTCGCGATCGCGACCGACGCCTGCGCCGCGAGGATCTCGATCGACGCGAGGTCCTCCTCGGCGAGCGCCCGCCGCGCGAAGATCGCGAGCACGCCGAGGAGCTCGCCGTTCGATCCGAGGAGCGGATGCCCCGCGAACCCGACGATCCCGTTCGCGCGCAGCCACTCCTTCTCCACGAAGCGCGGATCGGCGAGGACGTCGCTGCTCGAGAGCGGCGTTCGTTGCGCCGCGATCTGTCCGATCTTCAGCGCCCCGATCGCCACGCGCGCGTGCGACCCGTCGAGCCGCTCCGACAGCCCCGCGCTCGCGACGAGCGAGAGCACCCCCACATCCTCCGCCGCGACGAGCCACACCCGCGCCATCGCCGCGTCGAGATCGCCCACGAGCGCCCGCACGATCTCCGCGAGCACCTCCCCCGGCTCGAGCGATCGCGTCATCCGGAGCGCGATACGCCCGAGCGCAGCGGTTCGGTCCATGCCCGCACGAGTCTACCCCGCGCGCCAGTGCTACGATCACCACGATGCCCGCGCAGCGCGACGATCTGACGCCCGAACAGGAGCGGTGGCTCGTCGAGGACGAGCGCGTCCGGTCCGAGGCACGCGCCCTCGCGGCGAGCCTGGCGCTCGATCCGCACGACGTCTACCGGGTGCTCAAGCAACTCGAACGCTCCCCCGCCGAGCGCCTGCGACGGGGACTCGCCCATGGCCGACTCGGACGCCCCCAACGCCGCTGACTCGCTCAGCCGCGAGGAGCGGGCTTTCCTGACCGCCCTCAACGACCTGGGAGTCCGCTACCTCCTGGTCGGGATGAGCGCCGCGCTGCTTCAGGGAGCAACGCTCGCGACGGAGGACATCAATCTCTGGTTCGAAGACATCGCCGACGAGCGGATCGGCGAGGCAGCGCGACGCGCCGGCGCTGCGTGGGTCACGCGGATGCAGCCGCCAAGGCTCGCTGGAGCCGCAGGCGAGCGGTTCGACGTCGTAACGACGATGGACGGCCTGCCAGATTTCGCGGCGGAGTACGCCGGCTCGATCGCGTTCGACCTCGGCGGCCTCGCGATACGAGTGCTTCCGCTCCAACGCATCATCGCCAGCAAGCGCGCAGCCGGCCGCGCGAAGGATCGCGCGGCGCTCGTGTTGCTCGAGGCAACCGCGCGCCTGCTCCAGGCCACGGCGAAGCGAGGACGCGCTCCCGGACCGAAAGAGGGCCGGAAGCGACGTTCCTAGGCGGCGGAGCCGCGTTCTGCAGCCCACTCATCGACGAGACCGGGCACCGTACATCGTGATCGAGCACCTGGACGGCGTCGATCTCTCGACGTGGCTGCTCCAGCAGGGCCCCGCGTCGCCGACGCAGGCGTCGCTGCATACCCGACCGTCTTCACGGGTCGCTGCAACGCTCAGGGCTTCTGCCAGGTGCTCTGCGCGCGTCGAGATCGAGCGAGCTCGTCGCGAGCTGGACGACGTTGCTCACCGAGCCCCCGGCACGAACCGCAGGCTAAGGCGCTCGATCTCCCTGTCCAGTCGGACACGGGCGCGGAAAACAAATGACTATGCCTACGCGCCGCACGACGGACGCGCGATGTCAGGCCTTCTTCGGCGCCGGCCTCGGCGGGCGGGGGTTCTCGGCGGCGGGGCCGCCACCCGGGCGCGGGCGCCACGGACCCTCCGCGGCGGGACCGCGCGCGGGGCGCACGTTCTCGGCGGCGGGGCCGCCAGGGCGCGGCTTCCACGGACCCTCGGCGGTGGGACCACCCGCGAGCTCGCGGGCGGGGGCGACGTTGGTGGCGGTCTCTTGCGACGGGCCCCATCCGGCTTCCTTCGCGGGCGCGATGCCCTCGTTCGCCGGGCCTACCGCCTTCACCGTGGTCGGGCCGTTCTTCGCCGCGACCGGCGCGACCGCCACCGGCTTGTTGCCGCTCGTCTTCACCTCGCCGCCACGCGCGAGCGCCGCTGGATCGGCGGCGCTCCCCGGGTTGGCCGGATCCGTCTCGACGGGCGCCACCACCGGATCCTTGCTGGCGTTGAACTCGCCTTTCATCCGGTCGCCGAGCTTTCCGCAGCCGGTGGTCGACGCAAAGAGGAGAGCAGCAGCCAGGAACTGTTCGCGGTTGACCTTCATCGTTTGTTTCTTCCCCACCCCGATCGCTCGGACATGGACGGGACCCCGCTCGGGTTTCTTCAACGCGAAATAGAGCGCGCGATCTCGACGTCGTCGAAGGGCGACTCGACGTCGCCGATCGTCTGGGTCTTCTCGTGTCCCTTCCCCGCGATCACGACGATATCGGTCGCCGCGGCGTCTGCAATGGACGTCGCGATGGCCGCCGCACGATCGAGGATGCGATGTACGGAACGCGTCGCCCCACGCTCGATCGCGTCGGCGATCGCGTCCGGGTCCTCGCTCCGCGGGTTGTCGTTCGTGACGTAGACGACGTCCGCGAAAGCCGTCGCCGCGGCGCCCATTTCCGCGCGTTTGCCAGGGTCGCGATCGCCGCCGCACCCGAAGACCACGATCACTCGTCCTTTGGTCAGTAGGCGCGCGGTCGCCAAGGTGCGCTCGAGTGCGTCGGGCGTATGCGCGTAGTCGACGACGACGATCGGCTCGCGCCGCACGATCTGGAACCGGCCCGGCACACCCTCGAAGCGCTCGAGCGCCTCCTTGATCACGGGGAGCGAATAACCGAGCGCGTGAGCCGCGAGCGCGGCGCCGAGCGCGTTCTCCATGTGCACGTGGCCGACGAGGCCGAGGTCGAGGCGCCCGCCGAGGCCGTCCGCGATCGGCGAAGGCGCGAGCCGCGCGTGGGTGCCGTGCACGTCGATCGTCACGTCCTCCGCGACGAGGGCGGCCGGGAGATGCTTGCATTCTTCATCGATCGGGCGAGCGGCGTAGCCGAAGCGACGCACGCTCGGCGGCGTCACCTCGTCGAGGAGCGCGCTCGAGGGATCGGCGAGGTTCAGCACCGCCGCGCCGCCGGGCGGGAGGTCCATGAAGAGCTGCGCCTTCGCGCCGAGGTAGCGCTCGGGCGTGCGGTGGTAGTCGAGGTGATCGCGCGAGAGGTTCGTGAACACGCCGGCGTGGACGGGCCACGTCTTCGTGAAGCCGCGCTCGAGCGACTGCGAGCTCGTCTCCACCGCGAGCGTCCGCACGCCGGCCTCGCGCGCGCGGAGCAGCGTCCGCACGAACGCGGCCCCGCTCGCCTCCGTCTCGACCTGCTCTCGATCCACGAACGCGCCGATCGTCGTCACGCGGCACGACGGCTCGCGCGCGGCGGCGACGATCGCGGCGACGAGCGAGGTCGTCGTCGTCTTGCCGTTCGTCCCCGTCACGCACACGGTCCGGAACGCCTCGTGGAACGGGACGAGGTCCTCCGGCGTCGTCTCTTCGGCGCGCTCGCGGAGCGTCGCGACGACACCTTCGAGCTTCATCCCGCGCGAGCCCTTCACGAGCGTCACGCTCCCCGCGACGTCGAGGTCGAGCTCCGCCGGCAGCATCCGCGCGCCGGTGACCTCGGGCAGGAGCGCCTGCATCGCCTCGCCCGCGAAGTAGACGCGCGCGCCGCGCTCGGCGACGAGCGCGGCGAGCGGAGCGATCAACGCGCGATGGTGCTCGCCCGACGCGGCCCCGAGATCGAGCATGTCGCCGAGGACGACGACGAGCGGACGCTCTGCCCACGCCGGCGCGCGGAGGAGCGCGAGCGCCGCCGCCATGCTCGGCGGCGATGCGTTGTATGCGTCGTCGATCAACACGCAGTCGTTCGCGAGGCGGTGGACCTGGCACCGCATCTCCGGCGCGACGAACCCGGCGAGGCCCGCCGCGATCTCCTCCCCGCTCCGCCCCAGCGCCGCCGCCGCCGCCACCGCGAGCGCGAGGTTCGCCGCGTTGTGCGCCCCCGCGAGCGGGACCGCGAAGCGCCTCGTCCACCCACCGCGCCAGGTCGCCTCGATCGCGGTCACGAGCGGCGACGTCGAGACGTCGCGCCACGCGAGGTCTCCGCCCGGCCCCACGCGGACGTCGTCGGGGCGCGCGCCCGCCCACTCCGCGATACGTGCATCTTGCATATTCAAGACACGCGGGCCGCGCGT
Source organism: Labilithrix sp. (assembly GCA_019637155.1). Taxonomy (NCBI): domain Bacteria; kingdom Pseudomonadati; phylum Myxococcota; order Polyangiales; family Labilitrichaceae; genus Labilithrix; species Labilithrix sp. Next base: position 23,614 of record JAHBWE010000021.1, read on the forward strand.
CGTACCCTCGAGCAAGGAGAGCTCCTCGCGCGCGACGCCTTCGAGGTCGCCGAGCCCGGCGAGGTGCTCCGGCCCGATCATCGTGAGCAGCGCGAGGTCGGGATCGACGACGCGCGCGTGGTCGGCCATCGCGCCGGGGGCGTCGATGCCGACCTCGACGACGAGCGCGTCCGGCGGCGCGGCGCGGCGATGCGCGCGATCGAGGAGCGTGAACGGGATCCCGGTCCAGCCGTTCTGCGTCTCGCTCGTCTTCGTCACGCGGCGGCCGCCGCCGGTGAGCGCCGCCGCGACGAGGTCCTTCGTCGTCGTCTTGCCGTTGCTCCCGCCGACCGCGACGACCGGGAACGTGAAGCCCCGCCGGAAGCGCGCCGCGAGCGCGCGCACCGCGACGCGCGTGTCGGGGACGAGCAGCGTCGAGTCGCCGCGCGCCCGATCCGACACCAGCGCGAGCGGGACCCCCGCCGCGAGCGCGCGGTCGACGTCGGCGTGCCCGTCCCAGTCGTCCTCCTTCAGCGAGACGAACAGCTCGTCGCCGCGCGGCTCACGCTCGCCCGCGGTGACGCCATGGATCTCGAGCTCGGCGCTCGTCTCGACCCCGCAGGCCTCGGCGACGGCGGAGGCGTGGAGCGGCCACACGGATCAACGTGTACCAGCTTCGACCGGGACCGGCGCGTCGGCGTTCTCGCGGTTGTCGCGCCAGGCGAGGAAGCCGAGGATCGCGACCATCAACGACACGCCGACGACGATGCCGGTGAGGAGCGCGGTCTTCGGGTTCATGCCGCCGCTCGGCATGTCGTCGTCGACGACCGCGAGCTCCGCGCCCGGCTTCGGCTTCTTGAGCGCGAACTGCATCTTGTCTTCGTCGAGCGTCTGGATGCGCACCGGTCCCGCGCCGCAGACCTTGAGGAGCTGCTCCGCCATCTCCTCCGCGCTCTGGAAGCGCTTCTGCGCTTCGCGGTGGCAGGCGCGCTGGAACCAGCCGTCGAGCCCGGGCGGCGCGTCGGCGATGATCGTGCTCGGGAGCGGCATCGGCTCGACGCAGACCTTGAGCACGATGTCGCCGAGGACGTCCCCCTCGAACGGGATCTTCGCCGTGAACGCCGCGAACGCGCACGCGCCGAGCGACCAGATGTCGGTCAGCGCGTTCGGGACCCCGCCCACCGTGAGCTGCTCCGGGCTCATGAAGTTGGGCGTCCCGATGACGGAGCCCTCCTGCGTCGGGCCCTTGAGGCCACCTTTTCCCGCGCTCTCGGCGTCGAGCATCTTCGCGATCCCGAAGTCGACGAGCTTCACCGCGTACCCGAGCTCGGGATCGAGGTCCTCGCCGTTCGTCGCGAGGAAGATGTTGTCCGGCTTGAGGTCGCGATGGACGATGTTCGCCGCGTGCGCCTTCGCGAGCGCCTTCGCCGCTTGCGCGATGACCATCGCCGCCTCGCGCGGCGGGAGCGCGCCGCGGCGGAGGAGCGCCTCCGAGAGCGACTCGCCCTCGAGGTACTCCATCACGATGTAGGGGAGACCGGCGTCGTTCACGCCGTAGTCGAACACCTTCACCGCGTGGCGCGAGTCGACGCTCGCGGCAGCGCGCGCCTCGATCTCGAAGCGCCGCCGCGCGTCCGGCCGCTCCGCGAACTGCGGGCGGATGAACTTGATCGCGACGCGCGTGCCGAGCTGCATGTGCTCGCCGAGCCAGACCGTGCCCATGCCTCCGGAGCCGACGAGCGGTCCGACGCGGTACTTCCCGCCGACGACCTGCCCCTCGAAGGACTCCTCTCGGACCGCGCCGGCCTCGGACATTCAGCGGAAGGCTAGCGCAACTCCGTTTCGTCCGGGCTCGACTCTTCGCGCGGGGTTTGCCGCGGCCGAGCGCGCTCGACCTCTCGGCCCCTCTCGCGCGGAACGTCGCTCTCCGCCGGCGGCCCGCCGATGCGGCTTCGGGCGCGCGCTTGGGGGCCAAGCGCGTGGATCCACGAGGAGTCGTCGACCTTTCGCCCCGCGGCGTCCTTCCATACCGAGGGGGCGAAGAAGAGCTGACCGTCTTCTTTTCGGCGGACGATGACCCATCGGGCGCGCCGGAGCCCCTTGGGGGGTACGGTCCATGTCCCGGCCCGCCAGCCGTAGCGCTGCCCCGACCACTCCCACGTGCCGTCGACCCAGACCGCGTCGCCCCGCGGCTGCGCCGGCAGGAACTCCACCGGCGGCGGGCGCGGCGAGCTCGAGACCGCGACGTAGTCCGCCGGATCGACCGGCGCCTGGGGGGGGAGCGGGATCGACGGCCCGCAGCCGCTCCCGAGCAAGACGAGCCCAAGCATGCAGGCCATCCTGATATGGTGCGCGCGATGCCGCTTCTGGGCGGTGCCCGTCGTCATCTCGTCGTCTCCGCCGTCGCGCTCGCCGCGCTGACCGGCGGCACCGGATGTTACCGCGTCCCGGACGGAAAGCGCGCGGTCGCGGACGTCGAGATCCGCGGGGCGAAGAACGTCGACGAAGACGACCTCCTGACGCGGATCGACACGCGCGAGGACGTGCGCTTCCTCGGCATCTTCCACGGCGTCGTCTACGACTACGAGGTCTTCGACCCCTACGCGCTGCGGCGCGACCTGCAACGCGTCGAGCGCTACCTCCGCGCGCGCGGCTACTACGAGGCGCACGTCTACGCGAGCCGCGTCATCGAGAAGAGGGACAAGGTCTACGTCACGATCGCGGTCGCGGAGGGAGAGCCGGTGACGGTCGACTCGTTCGCGGTCGTCCCGACGAGCCCGCTCGACGCCGACTCGCAGAAGGCGATGCGCGTCGAGATCCTCCGCGCGCTCCCGCGCGATTCGAGGTTCGACGAGGACAAGTTCGACGAGTCGGAGAAGGCGGCGACGAGGGCGCTCACCGCGACCGGCTACGCGGCGGCGAAGGTGGAGCGGAAGGCGGAGGTCGATCTCGCCTCCCACCGCGCGACGCTGACGTACACCGTCACGCCGGGGCCGCGCGTGAAGTTCGGCGCGGTCACCTTCGAGGGCCTCGGGACGTTGCCGGAGGACGCCGTGCGCCGCGTGTTCGGCGTCGAGCAAGGGAAGGTCTACTCGAGCGCCGAGCTCGAGGACGGAAAGCAGGCCCTCCTCAACCTCGGCGTCTTCGCCACCGTCGACGTCGTCGCCGACACGAGCCAGATCGAGACGAGCCCCGAGGTGCCGGTCACGGTGAAGGCGCAGACGACGAAGATCCGCGCCTTCCTCATCGGCGGCGGCTTCGAGCTCGACTCGCTCAAGACCGACGGCCACATCCAGCTCGGCTGGCAGAACTCGAACTTCTTCGGCGGCCTCCGCAAGCTCGACGTCCGCTACAAGCCCGGCATCATCGCGTACCCGACGCGCTTCCCGAACCTCGACCCTCCCACCGCGCCGCTCTACGAGCACCGCTTCTCGACGACGCTCTCGCAGCCGGCGTTCCTCGAGAAGCGCACGACCGGGTTCATACGTGCAGAATACAACGTGTACCCGGTCCTCCTCCCCGCGAAGCAGGACGGGACCTTCGACAAGAACGTCGTCGGCTACCACGAGCCCCGCGGCGCGATCGGGCTCGAGCGTCACTTCTTCCAGCGGCTCTACGCGAGCCCGGAGATCGACCTCCAGGCGAACTTCCCGTTCGACTACCTCGGACGCTCGGACGTGCGGCCGCTCGTCATCTCGTACGTCGCGCTCGCGACGAACCTCGACTTCCGCGACAACCCGTCGAAGCCCCATCGCGGCTTCTGGATCGGCAACGTCCTCCAGGGCGCCGCGGGCGGCGACGCCACCGACATCCGCGTGCAGCCGGACGTGCGCGGCTACATCCCGCTCCACCGTAAGCTCACCCTCGCGCTGCGCGGCTCGCTCGGCTTCCTCTTCCCCGCGAACTACATGCTCGAGTCGCGTGCGAGCTTCCTCGCCAGCGGCGGCGCGGACGATCGCGACTACCAGATCCTCTTCTTCCGCGGCTTCTTCTCCGGCGGCCCGACCCAGAACCGCGGCTATCCTCTGCGTGGCATCAGCCCGCACGACACGATCCCGTATTTGAGCCCCGCCGGGCAGTCGAGCGCGGCCGGCAGCTGCGACCCCGCGAAGCAAGGCTGCGACCTCCCGACCGGCGGCCTCACGCTCTGGGAGGCGAGCGCCGAGCTCCGCATCAACGTGTCGGGTCCGTTCTCGACCGCGCTCTTCTGCGACGCGAGCGACGTCTCGCCGTTCTCGGTGAACATCCGGCCCGATCACCCGCACCTGTCCTGCGGGGCGGGGGCGCGCTACGACACACCGGTGGGACCGATCCGCTTCGACGTCGGTTATCGGATCCCCGGCCTCCAGTTCCCGAGCGGCGACAGGTTCGAGAACGAGCCCGATCCGCTCCTCGGCGTCCTCCCGATCGCGATCGCGTTCGGTATCGGAGAGGCCTTCTGATGCGCCGCCGCGCCCTCGCCGTCCTCGCGCACGGAGCGCGCGGCGTCGCGCTCGCGACCCTCTTCTCCGCCGCCGCGACGGGCGGCATCGTCCTGCACGCGAACCTCGCCGGCGGAAGGCGCGCGGCGGCCGAGATCGGCAACCGCGCGACCGCGTCGCTCTTCGACGGCCGCGTCGTCATCGGCGAGGTCGAGCGCCTCGCGATCGGCAACAAGTCGAGCGTGCGCGTCCGCGCCGCCGAGGTGCTCGATCCCGACGCGAAGCGCGTCATCCACGCCGAGGGCATCGACGCCACGATCGATCTGCGCGCGCTCCTCCGCTCCCTCTCCGAAGGCAGAGGCCCCGCGGTGGAGCTCGAGGACGTGCGCGTCGCGACCGCCGACGTCGTGCTCGACCGCACGCCGGACGGGAGCGTCAACGTCGCGCGCGCGTTCGCGCCGCGGGTGAAGACGAAGAAGCTCGCGCCGAAGCCGAAGGACGAGTCGATGACGCGGAGCGATCCGTACCTCGACATCTCCTCCGTCCGCGTCGGACACGCGCACGTCAGCGGCAACCTCGTCCCGCCCTCGCTCGACGGCGACGCCGACGGCTTGAAGACACGGGTGCACCTCGAGCACGACGTCGTGCGCGTCGATCTCGACGAAGGCACCGCCACCCTCCGCGCGCCGCACGCCCCGAACCAGAACCAGCCCATCACCGGCGCGGTGAAGGGCGCGCTCGTCGTCGCGATCGCGGCGCAGCCGAGCGTGCACCTCTCCGGCCACGCCGACCTCACCGGCGCCGTCGGCGCGGTGCCGCTCGCCTTTCACGCGGAGATCGACGGCGACACCGTGAGCGCGAGCGTCGACGTCGCGCGCGTCGAGACCGAGCCCCTCGGCAAGGCCTTCGCCGATCTCCCCTTCGGGCGCCCGGTCGAGGCCCACGTCCGCGCGGCCGGCAAGCTGCCGTCGCTCGCGCTCGACGTCCGCGCGCGCGTCGGCGAGTCGGACGTCGTCGCGAGCGGCGAGATCGACGTGCAGAAGGGCCACGTCTTGCGCCTCGACGCGGAGGCGAAGCACGTCGACGCGAGCGCGTACGGCGCGCCGATCGCGACCGACATCACGACGAAGGTGCACGCCGAAGGCGCGGTGGGCGCCGGCGCCGGCTTCGTCGGCAGCTACGAGGTGACGACGGAGTCCGGCAGCGTCGGCCTCGAGAACGTCCCCGCGACGACGATCGAGGGGAAGATCGAGGAGCAGCGCATCACCGCGACGATCTCGGCGAAGGAGCCCGGCGTCGAGCTGAGCGGGACGGGCGAGCTCGATCTCGGGAGCCTCGTGACGACCTTCGACGTTCAAGCGCGATCGGCGTCGCTCCACGAGCTGCATCGCGCGCCGAACGTCGTCCGCGGCGCCGCCTCCGTGCGCGCGCGCGGCGAGGTCGACCTCCGCGCCCGCACGCTCGACGTCGCGACGACGCTGCGCGGCGACGGGCTCGCGTTCGGCCTCTTCTCCGCGAAGCACCTCGACGCGAACGGCCGGCTCCACGGCCCGCTCGCGGCCCCGCTCCTCGACGCCGGCTTCGGCGCGAAGGACCTCGCGGTGCAGGCGAAGGACAAGCAGCCCCTCCTCTACCCCGCCGCGACCGGCCGCGCGCAGATCGCGTTCGTGCCGTCGGTCCGCATCGTGTCGGTCTCGGTCGACGTCGGCGCCGAGGGCGACAAGGACGGGTTCGCGGCGACGGCGACGAACATCGACGTCGCGAACGGCGTCGTCGAGGCGCGCGGCGTGTCGCTGAAGGGCCTCGGCGAGCCGCTCGAGCTCGACGCGCGGGTCGGCCGCGGCGCGTGGTCGATCCGCGCGAAGAGCGCGGGCGTCGATCTCCACCGCGTCGCGGCGATGACCGGGATCCGGGAGCTCACCGTGCTGCCGGAGGGGACGCGCGCGGAGCTCGACGTCGACGTGCACGACAGCCCCGCCGGCGCGACCGGCCACGTCGACGTCGTGATCACGAGCGAGAAGGGCGCGCTCCTCGGCGGCGGGTTGATGCTCGAGACGCACGCCGCGATCGAGCGCGGTCACCTCACCGGCAACGCGCGGGTCTCCTCGGAGGGGCTCGGCTGGGTCGAGGTGAAGAACGCGGAGCTCGACATCCCGGGCCGGCTCGACGCGCGCGCGATCGAGCGCACGACCGGCGTGATGGAGCTCCGCGGCTCGATCGACCTCGCGCAGGGCGGCGCGCTCCTCGGCGGCGAGCACGTCGAGCGGATGGCCGGCGTCGCGTCCTTCGAGGCACGCGTCGAGCGCGGCGACCCCGACGCGCCGCCGGCGGTGCGGACGACGATCAAGACGACGGGGCTCGAGGTCGTCTACCTCGAAGACCCGACGAAGCCCTCGACCACGTTCGCCGGGATCGACCTCAGCGGCCACCTCGCGTGGGACGGCCGCACCGACGACGCGGAGGTCGCCCTCCTCTCGTGGGACGCGCGCGGCGTCCTCGGCGCCGCCGCGGCGAAGGCGAAGGTGCCGCTCCTCGCGTGGGCGACGGGGAAGGCGAAGATCGATCGCGACGCGCTCGCGAAGCTCGAGGTCGACGCGGTCGCCGACGTCCCGTCGCGCGACATACGCGATATACCTTCATTCATCGATATACCCGACATACGCGGCAAAGTCGGTCTACACGCGATCGCGAACGGGACCCTCGAACATCCGTCCGTCGTGCTCTCTGCGCGCGCCGACGGGATCGACGCGGGGGGCACGCGTCGATCGCAGGGTCCGCCCGGCCCGCCCGGCGGGCCGCTCGGCGCCGCCAACTTCGAGCCGCTCGACGCGGTGCTCGAGGCGCGCTGGACCGGCGAGCAGGGCGCGATCACCTTCGCCTTCGACGAGCGCACGCCGAAGCGACGCGGCGCGCCGCCGAAGCGGTCTCCCGGTCACGTCCACGGCCTCGTCATGCTCGCGGACCTGCGCATGCGCGATCTCTTCTACGGCCGCGAGCGCGGGGCGCGCCCGTGGAGCGCGGCGGCGGAGCTCGAGATCAAGGACATCGATCTCGGCGCGCTGCCGCTCCCACCCTCGACGCTGGGCCCGGGCCGCGCGCTCAGCGGCGCGCTCACGGGCCGGTTCCGCGTCCGCGACCTGAACCGCGACGCGTCGCTCCAGGGGCAGGCCGAGATCGCCGGCTTCGGCGTGGGAGGCGCGAGCGTCGAGTCGCTCGAGCTCACCGTCTTCGGGCGCGACGCGTCGCTCTTCGTCCACGCGAAGGCGACCGACAAGGACAGCAGCGCGACGCTGCAGCTCTCCTCGCAGAGCGCGCACATCGACGGGCTCGCGGTGTCGTGGAACGCGGAGGCCACGTCGCGCCTCGACTACGCGGTGCAGAACGTTGACCTCGCGCTCCTCGGGCCGCTCGTACGCCGCCAGGTCTCGGAGATCGCCGGGCGCGTGAACGGCGCGGGCTCGATCCGGCTCGACGGCGACGAGCAGGTGTTCGAGGGCGGCCTCGCGCTCATGGGGACGAACATGTACGTGAACGCGGTCGGCGAGGAGGTGGTCGGCCTCACCGCGACGGCGCGCTTCGATCGCTCGGGGAGGTTCGTCGTCGACGACGCGACGGGGAAGGTCGGCGAGGGCGAGTTCCGCGCGCGCGTGCACGGCCGCATGAAGGGCTTCACCTTCCAGGAGGCGAACCTGAACCTGACGTCGTCGGGCAAGGAGGGTCTCCCGATCAGCTCCGACGGCGCGAGCTTCGGCTCCGTGGTCGGCGAGGTGAAGGTGAACGCGAAGATGAGCGCGGATCGCGAGGCGCTCGACGTGACGATCGAGGTCCCGCGCGCGGCGGTCTCGCTCCCCGATCGGAGCACGCAGCAGCTCGAGCCGCTCGAGCCCGACCCGACGATCAAGATCGGCGTGCGGCGGAAGGGGACCCTCGACACGAGCGCGGTGCGGAGGAACCGCGGCGGCTCGGGTCGCGCGACGACGGCCGCGGCGACGGCCACGTTCGTGACGAAGATCGACGCGCAGCTCGGGGACAACGTCCGCCTCCAGGGCCGCGGCCTCGACGTCGCGCTGGGCGGCCGCACGCTGGTCCAGCTCGCGAACGAGGTCGCGATCACGGGTCAGATCGACCTGAAGGGCGGCTCGATCATCGTGCACGGCCGCCGCTTCACGGTCGACCGCGGCATCGTGAGCTTCGCGCCGGGCGGCGATCCCGGCAACCCGTCCGTCGTCGCGGCGGCGTACTGGGACGCGCCCGATCGCACGCGCGTCTGGGTCGAGTTCGCGGGCCCGCTCAAGACCGGCACGCTCACGCTCCGCTCGGAGCCGGCGTTCTCGAAGAACGAGATCCTCAGCATCCTCCTCTTCGGCCAGCCCGACCCGAACATGGCGCGCGGGAGCGGCACGGCGCAGAAGGGCAGCGGCGCGGGCGCGACGACGATCGGCACCGGCCTCGTCGCGAGCGACTTGAACCGTGTCCTCTCGGAGATCGACGAGAACCTCGAGCTCGAGACCGACACCGTCGGCGGCAACCGTACCCGCACGAAGGTCGGCCGCAGCTTCTTCGACCGCCGCTTGAAGGTCCAGGTCGGCGTGGCCCCCGGCCAAACCTACTACCGCGAGCCCGACACGACCTTCCTCTTCGTAAACTGGCAAATCGTCCCCAAGTGGTCCGTCGTCGCCACCGCCGGCAACGCCGGCACGTCGATCCTCGACCTCCTGTTCCAGCATCGCTACTGACGCGCGCCCAGTCGGTCGCGCAGCGTCCGCCTCTCGGGGGCCGGGGCGGCTTCGGCTGCGACGACTGGACTGCTGGGAGCTGGGTTGTGGACTCGAGGATGGATCCTTGGCCGGGATGCAGGCGCGATGCGTAGCGAAAAGGCAGATCCTCGCGACGCCGCATACCAAAGGCGTCGCAGCGAACTGGCGCGCCGTGCACGCCAAACAAAAGAACACGCCGCCACCATCCCCCACCAGACGCCCCCGCAAGCGCGGGGCCCAGACGCGGCCGCGCATGCAGGCCGCCGCGGCCGCGCCTGCGAGCGCAACCGCCCCGAGCGCGCAGCGCGTGGGCGGTGTCGTATCGGGGCGAAGGGGCCCCAGATGCGGCCGCGAATGCGTGCGCGAAGCGCCCCGAGCGCGCAGCACGTAGGCCGTGTCGTATCGGGGCAAAGGGGCCCCAGAAGCGGCCGCGAAAGCGGGCGCGAAGCGCCCCGAGCGCGCAGCGTGAGGGCCGTGTCTGGGGTGGGGTGTCGGGGCGAAGCCCCGACGTTGAGTGACTAAAGACCGAAGGCGCGTTCGATGGCTTCGGCGATGGCGCCGCCGGCGTGGATGGTGCCTTCGAGGACGTCGGTGGCGGCGGCTTTGACCTCGGCGGGGGCCTGGCCCATCGCGAAGGAGCGGCCGGCGCAGGACATCATCGGCAGGTCGTTGAGCCAGTCGCCGACGCAGACCGTGTCTTCCATCGCGACACCATAGTGCTCCGAGACCCACTCGAGCGCGGTGCCCTTCGTGCCGCCCGACGCGCGCGCGACCATGCCCCAATGATCGCTCGACTGACGGAACGGGAAGGTCGCGACCTGCATCGACTGCCGCGCCTCGCGCTGGATGTCCGCGACCGTGCGCTGGATCTTCGCCTCCGAGCCGAGCGCGACCACCGCCGTCATGCCGCCGTCCGACTCCCACAAGCCGTGGTCGGTCACGCGGCGCGCGTAGCGGAGGTCCGTCGACCACGTGCGGATGTACGGCAAGAAGTCGGCGCCGCGCTCGTCGTGCACGATCGCCTCCTCCGCGAAGAGGAACGCGACGAGCTCGTTCTCCTCGAGGCTCGAACGAAGGCGCGCCGCCGCGCGGCCGCGGATGCCGTGATGGAGGAGCGTCTTGTCGTTCTTGACGTTGACGATGTGGCTGCCGTCGGCGCAGCCGACCGGGCCGTCGATGTGGAGGAGCTCCGCGGACTCGCGCGTCCCCGAGTAGAGACGGCCCGTCAGGATCGTGACCTTGATGCCGCGCGCGTGGAGCTTGCGGACCGCGGCGACGTCGACGTCGTTCGCCGCCCCCGCGTGATCGAGCAGCGTGCCGTCGAGATCGAGCGCGAGGAGCTTGAAGCCGTCGCGGCGGCGCGGCTTCGCGACCGTTCCGGACTTCCGGCGCCGCGGCGGCGTGCTCGCCGCCGCCGCCGCCACCGCCGTGCGCGCGAGCGCGGACGCTCGGCCCGCGCCGCTCTTACGCTTCCCCTTCCCCGCCATTCGTCGAGAGTGATCCGAGCGCGCGACTCAGGAGGCCGCCGCGTAGACGGAGACCTTCTTCTTGTCCTTCGTCTGCCACTCGTACTTCACGACGCCGTCGATCAGCGCGAAGAGCGTGAAGTCCCTGCCGCGGCCGACGTTCTTGCCCGGCGCGATGGTCTGACCGACCTGCCGGACGAGGATGTTGCCCGCACGGACGGTCTCGCCGCCGTACACCTTCACGCTGCGCCGCTGCGAGTTCGAATCGCGCCCGTTACGGGTGCTGCCTGCGCCTTTTTTGTGAGCCATGACGTCCTCTAACGATTCCTGAGCGGCTTCAGCCCGTGATGCCGGTGATCTCGAGCGCGGTGAACGGCTGCCGGTGACCGGTCTTGCGACGGTAGTTCTTCCGGCGGCGGAACTTGAAGATGATGATCTTCGGCGCCTTGTCCTGGCCGACGATCTTCGCCTCGACCTTCGCGCCGCCGACGAGCGGAGCGCCGACCTTCACGCCGTCGCCGCTGCCGACGAGAAGAACCTCGCCCAGCGTGACCGTGTCGCCGACGTTGCCAGCGAGCTTCTCGACGCGGAGCTTGTCGCCCTGCGCCACTCGGTACTGCTTACCGCCCGTTTTGATGACCGCGTACATTGCTTCGTCCTCTTGGTGACCGCTCGAGATAGCCGAAAAAGCTGAGGTTTTCCGTGCTTTCGAGGGGTGGGGAGCGCGCACTATACGCGCCTACCCGCTTTTGTAAAGGCTGGCGAGGAACCGGCCGCCCTCGCCTTGTCAGGGCGCGCCGGCGGTGATGAACTGGCAAGAGGCGCGCGAATTGCACGTCATCAAGGAGCCATGGACTGTCGCGGTCTCGTCGTCCTGAGCGCGGTGCTCATCGCGGGCTCGATCCCGCTGCTTCCTGCCTGCAAGGGGCCGGATCCGGGAGCCATCACCTTCGAGGAACGGCCGGGCGGCGGCACGACCGACCCGCCGGGCTCCTCCTCTTCTACGTCCGGCTCCTCCGCCTCGAGCGGGGCGGGCGGTCTCCCCGACGGCGAGACCTTCTTCAAGACCCCGTTCGAGCACACCCCGGCGGTCCCGTCCGCGAACAGCCACAACGACGGCACCCACTCCGGTCAGATCCCTCTCCAGGGGGATGGGGCGAACCCGCCGAAGAACTGCGTCGTCGCGGGCTGTCATGAAGGCGGCGCGCAGCCGTGGGCCGGCGCGGGCAGCGTCTTCGCCGACGCGGCGGGCGCGGCGTTCCCGAAGGGCGCCAAGATGGAGCTCATGATCCTCGGACCCGACGGCAACGTCTTCTCGCGGACCTCGCCCGACGAGGACGGCAACTTCTGGTTCGAGGAGGGCAACGGCGTCATCCCCGACAACAGCACGGTCGCGATCCGCAAGGAGGGCGGCGTGTCGAAGCCGATGATCACGCCGCTCACCGCCGCGAACAAGGGTGCAGGATGCAACAATGCCACCGGCTGCCACGGCGCCGCCGGCCTTCGGATCTACGCGCCGTGAGCGACAAGAGCATGAGCCACCTGACGACCTCCTCGCTCGTCGCGCTCGTCGTCGCCGGCGCGGCGGCGTTCGCGTGCAGCGGGCCCGCGGCGGGCGAGGCCGTCTACACCAACGGCGAGGTGAAGGTCGGCGCCGACAAGAGCTCGTCGGGCGAGCCCCGCAACGGCTCGACGACGAGCTCGACCTCGACGAGCGGCGGCGGCGCGACGGACGCGTTCTTCAAGACGGTCCCGTACAACTACGATCAGGGGCGTCCTCCGAACAACGCGGACGACAACGCGGGCACGCACACGGGGCTGATCCCGCTCGCGGGCAAGGAGTGCGCGGTGGCCGGGTGCCACTTGGACAAGGGCCCGAAGTGGGTGATGTCCGGCACGGTGTTCAGCGCGAAGACCGGCGGCACCCCCGTCCCGAAGGTGCAAATCGGGGTTTACACGGAAGCCGACAACAAGATCACCGACTGCTACAGCGACGCGCAGGGCAACTTCTGGCTCGAGAGCGACACCCCGATCCCGGCGGGGGCCAAGGTCGCGGTCCGCAAGGCCGACGGCGAGGCCTCGCTCCCGATGGTCACGCCGCTCCCCGCGCCCCCCACCGGCGGCAACTGCAACCTCGCCGCCGGCTGCCACGGCGATACGAACCGCATCTACGTCAACTGACGTCGACTTTCAATTTCAACAGCGGTAGGGAGAGCCATGGCGACGCTGGGCACCACTGCGATTGGGCAGCGTGTGCGCGTCGTGGAGGCGAAGCTCGAGGCGGACGTGGCGGCGTGGCTCGCGGCGGTGGGGCTCGCGGCGGGGGAAGAGGTCACGGTGCTGCGCCGCGCGGCGCTCGGCGGGCCGCTGCACGTGCGCCTCGCCTCCGGCGGCGAGCTCGCGATCGCGCGTGAGGTCGCGAACGAGATCGAGGTCCAGGTCGAGCTCGAGAACGAGAACGAGAACGAGAACGAGAACGAGAACGAGAGCGAGGTCGGATGATCACCGTCGCGTTGGTGGGGCGGCCGAACTCTGGGAAGTCGTCGCTCTACAACCAGGTCACCGGCGGGAACGCGCGGGTCGGGAACTATCCCGGCATCACCGTCGACGTGCTCGAGGCCGAGGTGAACCTGCCGTCGGGGGCGCTCGTGAAGGTCGCCGACCTCCCCGGGCTCTACTCCGTCGAGGCGACGGTCGCGAAGGACACCGACGAAGGGGTCGCGCGCTCGTTCCTCGACAGCCTCCGCGCGATCCCGGACGACGCGCGCTCGAGCTACGTCGTCGTGCAGGTGATCGATCCGACGCGGCTCGCGCTCGGGCTGCGCCTCACCCGCGAGCTCGTCGCGGCGAAGACGCGGATGATCGTCGCGCTCACGCACGCGGACGTGCTCGCGGCGGAGGGGCGCGAGGTCGACGTCGAGAAGCTCTCCGCCGCGATCGGCGCGCCGGTCGTGCTCCTCAACGCGCGCGAAGCGGGCTCGAAGGCCGCGCTCCTCGCCGCGGTCGACGACCGGCTCCGCGACCACGATCGCGATCGCGATCGCACCTCCGCGCGCGCCGACTTCGAGCCCGGCAAGCTCGCCGCGAGCGTCGTGCGCGACCTGCCGTCCACCGCGGAGACCACGCGCCGGCGCCTCGTCACCGAGCGGCTCGACGCCGTGCTGCTCCACCCCGTCGTGGGTCCGTTCCTCTTCGTCGCGCTGATGGCCCTCGTCTTCGCGGCGGTGTTCCTGATCGCCGATCCGGTGACCGCCGCGTGCGACGCGCTCAAGGGCTACGCGCAAGGCGGGCTCGTGCGCGTCCTCGGCAAGGGGCTCCTCGCCTCCTTCCTCGCCGACGGCGTGCTCGGCGGCGCCGGGACCGTGCTCGCGTTCGCGCCTCAGATCGTGATCCTCACCGTCGCGCTCGAGCTCCTCGAGGCGAGCGGCTACCTCGCGCGCGGGGCGTTCCTCGTCGATCGACTGCTCCGCCTCCTCGGCTTGAGCGGACGCAGCTTCCTCCCGCTCCTGATGGGACACGCCTGCGCCATCCCCGCGATCTCCGCGACGCGCGTGGTGCGCGACCCGCGCGAGCGGCTCACCACCATCCTCGTCCTGCCGCTGATGACGTGCTCCGCGCGGCTGCCGACCTACGCGCTCGTGCTCTCGACGTTCTTCGGCGGCCGCTCGGCCCTCTTCCGCGCCGGCTTGTTCGTCGGCCTCTACTTCGCCGGCATCCTCGCCGCGCTCGTGGCGTCGTGGTTGCTGCGCCGGACCGCGACGAAGGGCCGAGGCCTCCCGCTCGTCCTCGAGATGCCGTCGTACCGCGTCCCGCAAGCCTCCGTCGTCGCGCGGAAAGCGTGGAACGCGGCGAAGAGGTTCGTCCGCGACGTCGGGCGCATCATCGTCGGCGTCTCCGCCGTCTTGTGGGTGCTGCTCACCGTGCCGATGCCCGGCGCCGACGCGGCCCCCGACGCGCAGCCGATCGATCGGAGCATCGCGGCGATGGTGGGGCGCGCGATCGAGCCCGCGACGCGGCCCGCCGGCTTCGACTGGAGGATCGACGTCGGGCTCATCGGATCGTTCGGCGCGCGCGAGCTGATGGTCGCGACGCTCGGGGTCGTGTACGGGATCGAGGACGCCGGCGACGACGAGGCGCCGCTCGCGGAGAAGCTGCGCGAAGCGAAGAAGCCGGACGGCACGCCCCAGTACGGGGTCCGCACCGGGCTCGCGCTCCTCGCGTTCTTCGTCCTCGCCTGCCAGTGCATGAGCACCGTGGCCGCGATCCGGCGCGAGACCGCGAGCTGGCGCTGGCCCGCCTTCGTCCTCGCGTACACCTACGCGGCGGCCTACGTCGCCGCCGTCGTCGTGTATCAAGTCGGCGGCTTGCTGGGCTTGTCCTAGCGTCCCGCGGGTCGGCTAGGATGGGGCGATGAGCACGCGCCGCGCGGGGCTGCGTCTTCAGCTCCTCCTCGCGCTCGCGGGCGTCATCCTCGTCGCGTACGTGCCGCTCTTCTTTGCGATCGCGCAGGTCACGCGCGCGAGCGCCCTCGCCGATCGCGACGACGCGGCGCGCGCGCTCGGCCGCGCGATCGCGGCGCACGTCGCCGACGTCCGCGCCTACGATCCGAGCGCGCTCGAGCGCGTCGTCCGCTCCCACACCGGCGAGCAGGGCGCGCTCGCGATCGGCGTCTTCGGTCCGGAGGGCGACGCGATCGCGTCGAGCGGCGAGGAGCTGCCGGCCCCGGCCCCGCCCTACGGCGAGCGGACCGCGCGCGCGGTCTCGGCCGGCGGCGTGCGCGCGCTCGACGTGACGTTGCCGAGCGGGGCGTCGGAGGTCGTCGTCGTGCGTGTCGGCGCGGAGGACGATCGCGCGCGGACGGGGAAGCTCGTCCGCGGGGTCGCGCTCTACATGAGCGTGTTCGCGCTCGCGCTCCTCGTGTTCGCGTACATCACGCTCACGCGCACGATCGTGCGGCCGATCGAGCAGCTCGCGCGGGCGGCCGATCGCGTCGCGAACGGCGCGCGCGACCTCGACCTGCCGTCCGCCGGCGCGCGCGAGGTCGTCGATCTCGGATCGAGCGTGCGCGCGATGGCGACGCGCCTCCTCGCGGAGGAGAAGGCGCTGCGCGGCAAGGTCGACGAGCTGACCGCGACCTCCAAGCGCCTCGGCGAGACGCGGGAGCAGCTCGCCGGCAGCGAGCGCATGGCGAGCGTCGGGCGGCTCGCGGCCGGCGTCGCGCACGAGATCGGGAACCCCATCGCCGCGATCATGGGGATGCACGACCTCCTCGCCGACGACATGACCGACGACGAGACGCGCGCGGACTTCCTCCGCCGCATGCGGAAGGAGACGGAGCGCATCCACGTCGTCGTGAAGGACCTCCTCGACTACGCGCGCCCGGAGGACGACGGCCCCGACTCCGTGCGCTCGCTCGGCGCGAACGTCGCCGAGATCGTCGACGACGCGCTCGCGCTCGTGCGCCCGCAGAAGGACTTCAAGTCGATCGCGGCGGCGATCGAGGTCCCGTCCGATCTGCGCGTCGCGCTCTCGCCGCAAAGGTTCACGCAGGTGCTCCTCAACTTGTTCCTCAACGCCGGCGCCGCGCTCGCGGGGCGGCCGGAGCCGCGAGAGCTCCGCGTGCGGGCGCGGAGCGAAGAGGGCCTCGTCACGATCGAGGTGGAGGACAACGGGCCCGGCATCGCGCCCGAGCTCCGCGCGCGCGTCTTCGATCCGTTCGTGACGACGAAGGAGGTCGGCGCCGGCACCGGGCTCGGGCTCGCGGTGGTCCGCGGCATCGTCGAGGGAGCGAAGGGCAAGATCCGGATCGACCCGACCTACGCGAACGGCGCGCGGTTCGTCCTCGAGCTCCCGGGCGCGCCGGCGAGTTAACTCGCACCTCGGCGAGGACGCCAAGATTCGTGGAGTATCGGCGCGATGTGTCGTCAGAAGGTTGACGGATGGAGCGTCTTCCGGCATCGGCACATGATGGACAAGCGCTCGACTCGTTGGATCCTTTCGTCTTTTGCCCTCGTCAGCGTGACCGGGTGCGCCATCGCCGCGTGCAGCGACAGCGACCCTGCCGTCGGCCCCTCGACCCTCCTCGACGGCGGCGGCAACGGCAACGACAGCGGCGGCAACCCGGTGACCGGCGACGGCAGCGTGACCGGCCCGACCGACACCGGCTCGCCGCAAAACGACGCGGACACGACGGACGCGAGCAACGATCCGGACGCCGGCAACGATCCCGATGCCGGCAACGATCCCGATGCCGGCACCGACCCCGACGCCGGCAACGATCCGGATTCAGGCAACGAGCCCGACGCGAGCACCGAGCCCGATGCGAGCACCGAGCCTGATGCGAGCACCGAGCCCGATGCGAGCACCGAGTCCGATGCCAGCACGCAGGACTCCAGCACCGTCAACCCCGGCGAAAACTGCGGCATCGAGAGCGGCACGTACACGCTCCACTTCACGAGCGCGACCGGCGGTCAGTTCTGCATCGCGCCGCCCGACCAGCAGCAGGTGATCGACACCAACCAGAGCGGCGGCAACAACTTCGACGCCGGGCCGGGCTGCGTGGGCGAATGGGACTTCGTGCAATGCACGCAGCACCTCGTGTGCACGCAGACGTCGAGCGGGATCACCTCGACCGTCACCAACTTCACGTCGTGGACGCCGACGACGATCAGCGGCACGCAGCACGTCGTGACGGACGGTCCCTTCCCGCTCGACTGCAACTACACGTACACGTTCACGAAGAACTGAGCTCAGTCCTCGAGCCAGTCGGTGAGCGGCACGACGCGGAGGTTCTTGTCCTCCGCGCCGGCCAGCACCGCGCGCAGCGCAGCGACGCCGGCGGGCTCGTGATCGTCCCGCTCGGCGGCGTCGTGCAACAGCACGATCGCCCCGTCCTCGAGCCGCGCCGTGATGCGCGCCGCGACCTTCGCCGCCTTCGCGCGCGCGATGCCGTCGTAGCCCGCGACCGACCAGCCCACGATCGTGAGGTCGAGCTGGTCGGCGGCGCGCACGATGGCCGGGCTCGTGTGCCCGATCGGCGGGCGGAAGAGCGTCGGGCGCTTCTTCGTCACCTCCTCGATCGTGGCGACCGCGCGCGCGAGGTCGTCCTTCACGCGCTTCGTCCCGCGCAAGGCGAAGAGGCGATCGTGCGTGAAGCCGTGGACGCCGACCTCGTGCCCGCGCCGGACGATCTCGCGCACGACCTCCGGATGCTGCTTCACCTTGCGGCCGATGACGAAGAACACCGCCTTCGCGCCGTGCTCGTCGAGGACGTCGAGCACGCGCGGCGTGTGCTTCGGATCGGGCCCGTCGTCGAACGTGAGGACGATCCCGTTCGCGTCCTTCGGCCCCTGCACGATCGCGTCCGCGAACATGCGCAGCCGAACGACGAAGACACCGGCGAGCACGAGCCCGACGTAGAGCCCCCCCGCCCCGATCGCGACCCAGAGCTCGGGCGCCCCATGCAGGACGGACCACACGGAGAAGAGGATCCCCCCCAGCGTCGCGGCAAGAAGCAACGCACGCGCGAGGGGCATCAACTCAACGTCGGGGGCTTCGCCCCCGACACCCCCACCCCAGACACGGCCCTCGCGCTGCGCGCTCGGGTTGCTTCGCAACCGCTTGCGCGGCCGCTTCTAGGGCCCCTTTGCGTTTGCGGCGGCGCGAGGGCGGGGCTCCGCTCGTCTCGTGTTGCGGGCGCGAAGGGTGGGGCCGACGCGGGGGAGCCTGTCATTGCGTTAGCGGCGTTTTTTGGCGGGGGTCGCTTCTTCCTCTTCGTCCTCTGCGGCTTCCTCTTCTTCGGCGACGCGGAGCTTCTTGCCCGATGCCTTCGTGTCCTTCGCGCCGTCCTTCTTCTTTGCGTCGGCCTCGGGGTCGCCGCCCGTGTTGTCGAGCTCGAAGAAGGCGGCGAGGACGCCGGCGATGAGCGGGAGCGAGGCGGCGGGGAGCCAGCCGAGCTCGGCGTGGCCCGCGTTCATCGAGCTCAGGTTGATGTCGGCGTGGACCCACTGGCGGAGCGCGAACATG
The DNA here is from genome assembly GCA_019637155.1 of Labilithrix sp. Lineage (NCBI taxonomy): Bacteria > Pseudomonadati > Myxococcota > Polyangiales > Labilitrichaceae > Labilithrix > Labilithrix sp. Next base: position 42,262 of record JAHBWE010000021.1, read on the forward strand.
CCGCCGAGCGCGAGGAGGCCGCCGAAGAACGCCTTGAGCCCCGCCTCGATCTTCCCGTCCGCGGACCAGATCGGCTTGCCCGCGACGAGGCCCGTGACGACGCCGGTGACGATCGCGCTCAGGTACGCGAGGACGGGCCCGAACGTCACGATGTGAAGCACCTGGATGAGGACGGCGGCGACGACCGCGCCGATCAAGGCTCCGAGGAAGAGCCCGATGAACAACCGCTTAAGCATCGGGACATTCGAGTCTATCCCGCCGCCGCACGAATACGAAGCGCGAGCTTCGTCCGGCGCTCCTCGCGGCGCTGTTCCCCGAGCGCTATCTTCACCGCCCGCGGATCCGCGACGAGGACGACGAGCCGCTTGCCGCGGGTGACCCCGGTATAAACCAGGTTCTTCGACAACATCACGAAATGCGCAGTGAGGAGCGGGATCACGACCGCGGGGTACTCGGAGCCCTGTGACTTGTGCACTGTGCACGCATACGCGAGGGTGAGCTCGTCGAGGGAGCGCCCGTCGTAGGGCACCTCGCGCGTCTCGTCGAAGCGGACCGTGAGCGAGTCCTCCTCCGTGTCCACCGTCGAGACGATGCCGACGTCGCCGTTGTAGACGTTCTTGTCGTAGTCGTTCCGGAGCTGCATGACCTTGTCGCCGACGCGGAAGGTCGTCCGCCCGCGCTGGAGGCCGGCGCCGCCCGGGTTGAGCACGCTCTGGAGCGCCTCGTTCAGCGCCATCGTCCCCACCCCGCCGCGGTTCATCGGCGTGAGCACCTGCACGTCGCGCACGGGGTCGAGGCCGAAGCGCCGCGGGATGTGCTTCGTCACGAGGTCGATGACGGCCTTGAGCGCCTCCTCCGGCTCGCGCTTCTGCATCACGAAGAAGTCGGCGTCCTCGCCCTTCTCGGGGACGATCGGCATCTCGCCGCCGTTGATGCGGTGCGCGTTCTGGACGATGAGGCTCTCCTCCGCCTGGCGGAAGATCTTCACCAGCCGCACGCACGGCACCACGCCGGACGTGATCGCGTCGCGCAGCACCGAGCCGGGTCCGACGCTCGGCAGCTGGTCGACGTCGCCGACGAGGATGAGCCGCGCGCCGTCGGGGACCGCCTGCGTCAGCGCGTCCGCCATCCACACGTCGACCATCGAGCTCTCGTCGACGACGAGCGCGCCGCCGTCGACCGGGCGCTTCGCGTCGCGCTTGAACGAGCTCGTCTTCGGATCGAACTCGAGGAGGCGATGGAGCGTCATCGCCTCCTTCCCCGTCGCCTCGCTCATCCGCTTCGCCGCGCGCCCCGTCGGCGCGGCGAGCCGCGCGACGACGCCGGCGCGCTCGAACACGCCGAGGATCGCCTTCACGATCGTCGTCTTGCCGACGCCGGGACCGCCGGTGATGACGAGGAGCGGACAGCGCGCCGCCTGCGTCACCGCGAGCCGCTGCTCCTCGGCGAGCACGGTGCCGGTCTCCTTCTCGAAGCGCTCCACCGCGTCGTCGAAGCCGCGGAGCGCACGCGCCTCCGCCCGCGCCAGCGCCGCGAGGCGCCCCGCGAGCCGCACCTCCGTGTCGTGCATCCGCGTCTCGTAGATCGACGCGGTCCCGCGCGCCGCCACGCGCGCGAGCCCGCCCTCCTCCTCCGCGACGACGTGGCCCGACGCCCGCACCGCCTCGAGCGCGCTCTCGACGTGCGCGATCGTGTCCATGCTCGGCTCGCCGTCGTCGCTCACGAGCCGCGCCGCGCGCAGGACGAGCTCCTCCGCGACGATGAAAGAGTGGCCGTTCTCGGTCGCGTCGCGCAAGGATTGCAGGAGCGCGGCCTGCATGCGCTGCGGCGAGTCCTTCGCGATCCCGAGCTCGCTCGCGATCTTGTCCGCGGTGCGGAAGCCGATCCCCCACACGTCGATCGCGAGGCGGTACGGATCGCTCGACACGATCGCGACCGCCTTCGCGCCGTAGCGCTTGAAGATGCGCGCGGCGAGGTGGACGCTCGCGCCGTGGGCCTGGAGGAACACCATCACGTCGCGGATCGCGCGCTGCTCGGTCCACGCCTGCGCGAGCTGCTCCGCGCGCGTGCGGCCGAGGCCGGAGACCTCACGCAAGCGATGCGGCTCCTCGTCGAGCACGCGGAGCGTGTCGAGCTTGAAGTGCTGGACGATGCGCTGCGCGGTGACCTGGCCGATGCCCCTGATCATCCCGGAGCCGAGGTAGCGCTCGATCCCGGCGAGCGTGGTCGGCGCGAGCTCCGTCACGCTCGTCGCGCGCAGCTGCTCGCCGTGCTGGCGGTCGACCTCCATCACCCCGCGCGCGCGGATGCGTGCGCCGGCGCCGACGCGCGGGAAGAGGCCGACGATCGTGAGCCGATCGCGACGTCCGGAGACGTCGACCTTGACGACGCGGAAGCCGGTCTCGTTGTTCTCGAAGGTGACGACGGCGACGTCGCCCTCGATCGCGACCTCTTTCGCCGACGCCGTCAGTGCGACTTCGTCTTGATGTTGAGGACGAACTTGCCCTTCGTCGCCGACCCGTAGCCGGCGTTCATCACGATGAGCGTGCTGTTGGCGGGCACGCGCACGTTGTCGACGCCCGCCCAGTGGCCGGCGCCGTCGACGGCGCAGATGTTCGCCAGCTTCGAGCAGTCGTCGACGTACTCGGTGTGGCACATCTTCCACTCGTCGTCCGTCGCCGGCGGCTGATCGCGGAGGTACGTGTGGATCGTCGTGTCGACGGAGGTGCCGACGCTCGAGTGCCAGATCTGGACGATCGCGTCGGTCGAGCTCGGGTTCACGAGCTTCACCGGGAACACCGTCACCGACGTGAGCCACGCGTTGCGCTTGCACGTCGACGGGCGCTTGCCCATCGTGTCGGTCTTGAGCTCCCAGATCGTGCTCGATGTGTCGCCGACCGCGGGCAGCGTGACCGAGGGCTCCTCGCACGCGCTGTACGAGCCCCAGCTGCACGTGTCGAGGCACGGCTGCGAGCGGTAGGTGCCCGGCGTGGGGCAGCCCGCGGTGTCGTGCTGGATCTGTCCCGCCTTGCACACGCCCTGGTTCTGGCAGCTGCCCCAGCCGCAGCTGTTGCTGCACGTGCGCGTCCCGCAGCGCCCGCACGCCTCCGTCGCGGCGGCCTCGCATTCGCCGCTCTCGCCGCCGCACGGACCGTAGGGGCTCACGGCGCCGCTCGTGCCGTCGGGCGTCGACACGCAGATGGCCTCCTGCTTCCCGCACTTGCCGCAGACCTTCTTGAACTTCTCGTCGATGACGGAGCACGCCGCGCCGACGTCGGGCGCGGGCGTGGAGATCGGTCCTCCGTCCGAGACCGGGCCCGGCCCGGGGCTCGGGTTCGGGCTCGCGCCGCCGTCGCCGAGCGGCGCGTAGCTCGGCTCCTCGGCTTCGTCGTCGACCGCGCCGTTGCCCGTGTCGCTCTTCGGCGGGAGCTTCGCGCTGTTGCTGGGCTGCGTGGGTTCCTGCTCCTGCGTCGGGGTGTACTCGTCCACCTCACCGCTGGCGCTGCAACCGACGACGACCGCGGTCATGCCGAACAATCCGGCGACGACCGAGCCGAGAACAACGGACTTCGTGGTCAACATCGGCGCGGAGCAGTAGCCGGCGCTATTTGCGCAAGCAACGCTACCCAGCGTCTCATTCGGTAGTGATTACGTCGTCCTACGTTGTGTGCCGAGCGACGTCCTCCATCTTTTCCATCACATCGGCGAGCGCGTCCTCGCTTTCTGAAACGGTCTCTCGAACGTCTCAGCCGAGCGAGTAAGGGGAGACCCGGCACCCCTGCTCGTAGTCGGGCCGAGGAGCGGCGCCGGGCACGACGTCGAGGAACGGCAAGAGCGCGAACGCGCGCTCGTGAAGGCGCGGATGCGGGACGACGAGGCGCGGCTCGTTCACCGCTCGGACGATATTTGCATTCTGCATCCAAAGGACGTCCAGGTCGATCGTGCGCGGCCCGTTCCGCTCCGCCCGCACGCGCCCGAGCTCGTGCTCGATCGCGAGCAGCGCATCGAGGAGCGCGATCGGCTCGCCGCCCCACTCGACGAGCACCGCCGCGTTCAAGTAGTCGGGCTGCGGCGGTCCGCCGACCGGCGCGGTCTCGTAGACGCGCGAGCGCGCGACGACCGGCGCGATCGCGTCGATGCGCGCGACCGCCGCCCGCATCGTCGCGAGCCGATCGCCGAGGTTCGCGCCGAGCCCGATGACCGCTCGGGGGAGGGTCAGGGGCTCGACCCCTGGAAGCGCAGCGGGTTCGTGAGCATGCCGGTGAAGCCGCCGTTGACCTCTTCGTCCTGGACGAAGAAGAGGAACGAGCCGTCCTTGAGATCGCCGAGCGCGGCCTCGACGGTGATGACCGCGCCCGCGTCGGTGTCGAAGCGGACGCCGTGGATCTCGACCGACGTAGTGGAGCGCGTCTCGAGGCGCGAGGGCGACGACGAGGAGTACAGGCCGCCGGCGAGGTCCGTCGCGTCGATGTTCGAGAGCGCGCCGCTCGCGGCGGTGATGCTCACGGCGAAGTCGCACGTCTGCGCGGTCCGCGTCGTGTCGCACGTCCACCAGACGTGCCAGTGGCCGCCCGCCGCGTACTCGACGAAGACGCCGACGCCGTCGCCACCGACCGCCTCCATCGTCTGGTTCGTGTCGACCTCGACGAGCATCGGCGACGTGTTGCCGACCGCGCCCGGATCGGACGGCCACGAGCTGCCGCCGCTGCTCGTGGTGCCCGAGACCGGCGGCGGCGACGACGTCTCCGCCGGCGCGTCGCGCAAGCGCCGCGGGGGCTCGTTCTCGTAGACGCACGCCGAGAGGCTCGCCGAGGTGGCGATGAGAGCGATGAGCGAGATCGAAGAACGAAGACCTTGCATCGACGAGCTACCTCCGACGGATCGCGCCGCCCCGGCTGCTGCCGCCGGAGGAACGCGGACTCGAGACACTGGGAGACGAACGCACGCTGGGAGACGAACGAATGACGGACCCGCTCGAGCGCGAAGGCGACGAGCTCACCGAAGGACGCGACGGCGCGCGAGACGGCGCGCTCGAGCGGAAGCTCGGCGACGAGCTGCCGCGCATCACGCTGGAGCTGGAGGAGCTCGGCCGACTCGAGACGCTGGGGCGCGCGCTGAACGCGGGCGAGCTCGCCGGGCGCGACACGCTCGGCTGGCTCGGGCGGAACGTGGGCGACGACGAGACGCTCGGGCTCGAACGGAACGACGGCTGGCTCGAGCGGAACGCCGGCGACGACGAAGGCGACGAGACGCTGGGGCTCGAGCGGAACGACGGCGACGCGGCGACGCGCGGCTGCGCGGGGGCCGACGGCGTGAAGCTCGGCGAGCGCGACGGACCACCGACGCTCCGGCTCGCTCCGACGCTCGGGTTCGCTCCGACGCTCGGGCTCGCGGCGGAGCGGAAGGCGCCGCCGGAGCTCGGACCTTCGCCCGGCCTCATGACCGAAGCGGCGGGCCGATTGACGGCGGCGGTGCGGACCGGAGCGCGTGCGCCGGACGCGACCGCGGTCGACGGGGCGGCGAGGGCGCGCGCGCGGTCCATGCCCGCGTTCTGGCTCTTCGACGGCGGGGCGACGATCGCGTCGCGACCCATGCCGGCCTCTTCCGGGCGCGGGCCGCGGCGGACGACGGGCGCCGCCGCGACGCGCTGGCCGCCGCTCACGGTGGGGCTCGCCGCGACGCGCGTGGGTCCGCCGACGCTCGGGCTCGCGGCGACGCGCTGCGCGGGCGGCGGCGTGTACTCGACCGTGCGCTCGTAGTGCACGCGCGCGGCGGGACCGCGAGCGACGTACGAGCGGAGACCGCCGCCGTAGTAGAAGCGATCGTGTGGACAATACACGTAATGGTCGTAGTAGTTGTAGAACCCGAACGACCAGCCCACCGCGTAGCCGTTCGACCAGTAGTACGCCGGCGGCGCGGGCGCCCAGCCGATGTACCCGTAGCCGGCCGGCCCCGTGCGCCACGTGACCCACGCGCCCGCGTAGCGGCGACCCGGGATCCACGACCAGCGATGACCCGGGAGGTAGACCCAGCGTCCGTAGTGGAACGGCGCCCAACCCCACGAGTAGTCCGAGACCCAGACGTAGTCGGTGTCGTCGGAGTAGGTCCAGTGCCCGGCGGTCACGTACGGCTGGAAGTCCTCGCCGACCTCTTCTTGGGACGGGACCCAGACCGTGCCGTACGTCGAGTCCTCGACCCACCTGCCGTGGCCGTCGAGCGCGGGCTTGAACTCGGTGAGCGCGCTCGGATCCGTCTCGGAGTACTCGTCGGCGTCGCTGTCTTCGCCGAGGGCGATCTCCTGTCCTTGCTGCTGCGCTTGACCCGCCTGCTGCGCCGCGAGCTCCTCCGCCGTGAGCGGACGCGGCGGCGGGGCGTACTCGTATTGTGGAACCTCGGGCTCGGGCTCGTACGCACCGCAGCCGACGGCCCCCAGCCCCAGGAGGGCTGCCCCGACCGCCGTCGTCCACGTCTTCAGGCGCGAAAACATCGTCTCTTCATTCATAGCAACCCCTGCGCCCGGAGGAACCCCGGCCGTGCACATGACGAATCCGGCGGGATCCGACGGGATGCCGCCCCGAACCGTCGACGATTTGTCACGAACCGTGGGAATGAATGCCAACGGGTCGAATCGAGAGGAGGGCGTGACCCGGTCGCCACGACACGACTGTGAACCGGCGTGGACGCCTATCGCCGAGCGGGTTGCCGGTGAGGTTCAGCGTCTCGCCGTGGGCGAGGTCCTCGCCGAGGACCTTCGCGAGGAGGGCGGCGTCGATGCGCTGCTGGCGCAGCGACAGCTCGCGCACGTTCGGGAGCGGCAGCTTCCCGAGCGCGACGAGGTCGGCGGGGCGGAGGCCTTCGAGATCGAGCGCGCGAACAGGGTGCGACGCGAAGAGCGCCTTCGCGCCACGCGCGCCGCGCGGGGGGCTTCGAGAGGTTCGGCGTGCTCGTCAGCAGCGCTTCCCATCCGTTACGGCCGAGCATCAAGACGTCGCGGACGTCGACGAGGAGGTCCTCGACCGGCTGACCTTTCTTCTCGGGTGGAAAGACGACGGTCGCTTGCACGGCGACTCAGGATACGCTGCACTCTTCGAGCGAGGAGAACGAGATGGCCGAAGGGATGATCGATCGGATCGGAGCGATGCAGGACTTCAAGCTGTATCGCGAGCTTCACTGGGAAGGCTCGTTCGAGGAGTACCTCTCCATCGTCCGCGAGCGGCCGCAGGTCACGCGCAACGCGTACCAGCGGCTCTACGACATGATCATCTCGTTCGGGACCGAGGAGTACATCGACAACAAGAAGAAGCTGACTCGCTACAACTTCTTCAAAGACGAGATGAACAATGGCGCGAACGCCATCTTCGGTCTCGACATCCCGCTCATGCGCCTCGTCCACGTCCTCAAGGCGGCGAGCGAGGGCTACGGCCCGGAGAAGCGCGTCATCCTCCTCCACGGCCCGGTCGGCTCGTCGAAGAGCACGATCGCGCGCCTCCTCAAGCAGGGCGCGGAGTACTACTCGCGCACGCCGGACGGCGCGCTCTACTCGTTCGACTGGGTGAACCTCGGCGGCACCGACCTCGCCGGCACGAACACCGATCGCTTCGCGAGCCCGATGAACGACGAGCCGCTCCGCCTCATCCCGCAGGAGTGGCGCCCGAAGGCGGTGCAGGAGCTCGGCCTCTCGAACGATCAGTTCAAGGTGCGCGTCGACGGCGATCTCGATCCCGCGAGCCGCTTCATCTTCAAGAACCTGATGACGAAGTACGAGGGCGACTGGGGCAAGGTCATTCGGAACCACGTCCGCGTCCGCCGCCTCATCCTCTCGGAGAAGGACCGCGTCGGCATCGGCACCTTCCAGCCGAAGGACGAGAAGAACCAGGACTCGACCGAGCTCACCGGCGACATCAACTACCGGAAGATCGCCGAGTACGGCTCCGACTCCGACCCGCGCGCCTTCAACTTCGACGGCGAGTTCAACATCGCGAACCGCGGCATCGTCGAGTTCGTCGAGATGCTGAAGCTCGACGTCGCCTTCCTCTACGACCTCCTCGGCGCGTCGCAGGAGAAGAAGATCAAGCCGAAGAAGTTCGCGCAGACCGACATCGACGAGGTCATCATCGGTCACACGAACGAGGCCGAGTACCGCAAGCTCCTGAACAACGAGTTCATGGAGGCGCTCCGCGACCGCACGATCAAGATCGACATCCCGTACATCACGAAGCTGCACGAGGAGATCAAGATCTACGAGAAGGACTTCGCCGGCGCGAAGATCAAGGGCAAGCACATCGCCCCGCACACGCTCGAGGTCGCCGCGATGTGGGCGGTGCTCACGCGCCTCGAGGACCCGAAGAAGCACAACCTCTCGCTCATCCAGAAGCTGAAGCTCTACGACGGCAAGGTCCTGCCCGGCTACACGCAGGATACGGTGAAGGAGCTGCGGAAGGAGTCCAAGCGCGAGGGCATGGAGGGCATCTCTCCGCGCTACGTGCAGGACAAGATCTCGAACGCGCTCGTCAATGAGGCGGGCGAGGGCACGATCAACCCGTTCATGGTCATGAACGAGCTCGACAAGGGGCTCCGCCACCACTCCCTCATCACGAGCGACGAGCAGCGGAAGCGCTTCGGCGAGATCATCGGCCTCGTGAAGCGCGAGTACGAGGAGATCGTCAAGAACGAGGTCCAGCGAGCGATCAGCGCCGACGAAGAGGCGATCATGAAGCTCGCCGGCAACTACATCGACAACATCAAGGCCTACACGCTCAAGGAGCGGGTGAAGAACAAGTACACCGGCCAGGACGAGGACCCGGACGAGCGCCTGATGCGGTCGATCGAGGAAAAGATCGACATCGCAGAAAACCGGAAGGACGACTTCCGCCGTGAAATCATGAATTTCATCGGAGCGCTCGCGGTCGAGGGCAAGAAGTTCGTCTGGTCGACGAACGACCGCCTCCGCCGCGCGCTCGAGCTGAAGCTGTTCGAGGACCAGAAGGACAGCATCAAGCTGAAGACGCTCGTCTCCGCCGTCGTCGACAAGGACACGCAGGAGAAGATCGACATCATCAAGGCGCGCCTGATGAAGAACTTCGGCTACAACGAGGTCAGCGCGACGGACGTGCTGAACTACGTCGCCAGCATCTTCGCCCGCGGCGACGCGAAGGAATAACGACCCACCGCCCGCTCGCGCCCGACGCGCGGGCGGGCACCCCCGCGCGTCAACGAGCTTGCGTGGGCCACCTTCCGTACCGGCCTCCGCTCGGGATGGGGCGGTGCAGGGTGAGCTGCGGGAACTGGATGTAGCGCGGCGGATCGTTCCCGCGCGGGGCGATCTCGTCCTCGATGCGGCGCACCGAGGGCGTGGGTTGCCACTCGCTCATCGGCACGTACTCGACGTGGCTCGCGGGTGGGGCGGGATCGTCGTCGCACGCGTCCGACCAGTCGCACCGCGCGACCGCCGCCGGCGGTTCGACGCGCACGTAGACCACCTCGCGCGCGGGCATCGCCGGCGAGCGCCCGCACGCGGCACCGCCCAGCGCCGCCGGCAGCACGAGCACGAAGGCGGCGGTGCGCGTGCGCGGGGCCATCTCTCTACTCTGGCAGCAGTAGCTCCACTCGGCAACGCGTCCGCGAGCCGCGCGGGCGGCGACGCGGAGGTGCGGATGGTACGCTCTCGTCATGGCCGAAGACCTCACGACCCGCATCCTGATCGAGATCCGCGACGAGATGCGGAAGACGCGTGAAGAGCTCGGCTCACGCATCGACAAGACCAACGAGCGACTCGACAAGACCAACGAGCGACTCGACCGCCTGGAGCAACGGCAACACGAGGGCGAGATCCGGCTCGCGACGGAGATCGTCGCGGTGGCCGCGGCGGTCCGTCAGCTGACCGAGCATCTCCGGGACGACCGCGAGGTGCGCGCGCAGGTCGCGGATCACGAACGCCGCCTCGCGATCCTCGAGACGAACCGCGCGCCGGGTGAATGACCACACCCGACGCGGTCCGGAGGGCTCGCGCTTCGTGTGACGAGAATTCGGAGCGCGCGGTGCACGAGTGGCTTCGCAGAGCGTCCGTCGCGAGCATCCTCGCGCGCGACGACGCGAAGGAGCAACGAACGGCGACCTTCAGTACTGGACCTTCTCCGGCCGCAGGACGATGCGCGGGCTCATGCAGCTCGAGCTCGACGACGACAGCGCGTTCTTGTCGGTTCCGAGGTCGATGTTCTGGGTCGCGACGGTGATCCCGAAGGACTGGGGCGCGCCGCACGCGACTGTGCCGATGTTGACGGCCGTCGAGCCGTTCGGAACGTCCAGGATGCCCAAGGTCGTGCCCGTCACGGCGAGCTTGAGCGTGCTCGAGGTTGCGCCGCTGGGGAGCGTGACCGGGGAGATGGTGTTCTTCAACGACGCGTTGAACGAATCCCCGCACTTGATCAGCTTCTCGTTCGTCCCGGAGAGCTCGATCCCGAGCAGTCCGCTGCCGCTCGTGCCGCCGGTGCAGTCCTTCGGGTACCCCACGAACCTCACTGCCCTCGGCTGGAGGGTGATCGTCTGCTCCTTGCCGTTGGTCGAGACCGGCGGCTTGAACGGGGCCGTAGGAGCCTGAGGGCTGTACTTGAGCGTGACAGGGAGCGGGCCGCAGGTGGCCAACGGATTCACCTGCGCGGTCACCTGGATCGGTTTGTCCCCTTGCTTCGCCGTGAACGGGACGACGCTCCCGTTGACGGTGAGCTGCCCTTTGATGTTCTCGGGGAAGGGAACGTCCTGACCGCCGCTCTTCGCCCCCACGTAGATCTTCCACGTCGACGGGGGGACGGCGGACGGGATCATGTTGGTGTACTTGGTGTGGATGCAACCAAGCTCGCTATCCGGCTTGTACAGCGCAAGCTCGTAGGTGGCCGGCTTCTGCGCCTCGACCGGGAGGGCGGCGGTGATGATCGCGACGGTAGCCGATGGGACGCCACACCGAACGCGACCATGCAGGCTTCCAGCGCGACTTAACGCACGTTTAAGGGGCGTCCAAACGCGGATGCGAGGCCAGCAGCTCGGAGGTCGAGCAGCTCCCAGCGCCACTTAATGCACCTTTAAGCGCTAGTCTCGTAGACGGTGATGGGCGTGAAGCATCGCTTGGGGCTCGGCGTCGCGATCGCGGTGTGCACGGCGGCTTGCTCGTTCCTCGTCGACACGAGCGATCTGATCGTCGCCACCCCGGCGGCCTCCAACGACGGCGATAGCGGCGGCGGTGCGGTGGACGGCGGCGGCGGCGCGGAGGGCTCGGCCACGCCCGTGACCGTGGACGAAGCGGGCGCGCCGGACGCCGCGGTGGACGCCTCCTCGCCCTGCGCCACGGCGCACGCGTTCTGCGACGACTTCGACGACGCGCGCCAAGAGGTGGGCAAAGGCTGGACGCGGGTGCAGACCGCGACCGGGCCGGTGGACTTCGACGACGTCGTGGCGCGCTCGGCGCCGCGATCGCTGCGCACGGCCGTGACGCCGGCGAAGGGAACGCGGAACGGTGGGCTCTGGAAGTCCATCTCGACGCCGGGCGGGAAGCTGCACGTCGAGCTCGACGTCTTCGTCGAGAAGGCTGCGGCGGGCGCGAAGGCGGACCACATGATCCCGGTCGAGATCGACTTCTATCCGCCGCCGGCGACGTACGAGTACCACGGGGTCTTCCTCAGCGTGAGGAACAACCAAACCGTCATCGCGTACTTCGCGGAGCGTCCGCAGGGCCAGGGCGACACGTACATGGTGGAGGCTCCGGTCACGTTCGCGCTCGGGACGTGGCAACACGTCGTCTTCGACTACGACATCCCGGCACGCAAGGCCGTCGCGACGGTCGGCGGCGCCACGTTCGAGGTCGACGTGAAGGAGACGCCGACGCCGACGACCTCGGTCGAGGTCGCGGTCGGCGCGCCCTACGTCCACGAGGTGGAGGGCACGTGGACGTCGCGCGTCGACAACGTCGTCGTGGACCTTCCATGAGCTCTCGCGTCGAGCACCACGATCGTGGGTCTCCCCTCTGCTCGAAGCCGCGAGTGGCACGAGCGCCGCGAAGACCTGAAGGAAACGCGCTCGATCGCGCGCGGGTGGCGGCGTATCCTCCATCCGATGGTCTTCTCTCGCGGCCTCCGCGTCGCGCTCTGCGGCGCCGCGGCGTTCCTCGCGTGCTCGGAAGAGCCGCCGGGGGCGGGGCCGAAGCGCGAAGAGAAGAACCCCGACGGCACGGTGAAGGTCGAGTGCGGGACCGCGACGACGAAGGCGTGCGAAGGCACGAGCTGCAAGGACGGCGGCGAGTGCGAGAGCAAGAAGTGCGAGGCGGGAAAATGCACGCGGCCGCTCCCGGCCTCCGCCACCGACGGGAAGAAGAACAACGACGAGACCGACATCGACTGCGGCGGCAAGAACGCCGAGAAGTGCGCCGACGACAAGGCGTGCAAGGTCGACGGCGACTGCAAGAACGACCTCTGCAAGAGCGACAAGTGCGCCGCGCCGAGCGCGACCGACGGACGCAAGAACGGCGACGAGACCGACATCGACTGCGGCGGCTCCTCGACGAGCGCGCCGAAGTGCGCGGCGGGCAAGGGCTGCGCCGTCGACGGCGACTGCACCACCGACGGCTGCGACGAGACGAAGAAGTGCGCCCTCGCGCGGAGCTGCGTGCCGATCAACGGCGGGCTCACCTGCGGCGAAGGCGAGGTCGGCGCGCCGGAGGCGAAACACGAGAGCTGCTGCACCGCGCTCCCGATCCCCGGCTCGCAGACGAAGCTCGACAAGTACGAGATCACCGCGGGCCGCATGCGCGCGTTCATCGAGCGCACGCAGGGCGACGTCCGCGGCTGGTACGACGCGAACGAGGGCACGCTCGGCGAAGCGGCGAAGGCGTCGATCGAGCCGTTCAAGGAGAGCCTCCCGAAGAACGAGGACCAGGCGATCGAGCACGTCGCCGCGCACGTGTTCCTCGCCGATCGCCCCAGCACCGCGCAGGGGTGTTACGTCGGCAACCAGGGCGATCAAGCCTTCGGCGCGCACACGTACTGGACCGGCGCGACCGAGGGCGAGGACCGCGCCTACGACCAGGCCGACCTCGATCGCCGCTCGCTCAACTGCGTCACGTATCCGATCGTCGCGGCGTTCTGCGCGTGGGACGGCGGGCGCCTCCAGACGTGGGAGGAGAACAGCGCCGCCTACGGCGCCGGCAAGTATCCGTGGGGCGAGACGCCGGAGGCGGGCGGGCAGAACAACTTCCCGTTCCCCGACGGCCCGTACCAGAACATCGGACCCGGCGCGTTCCCGACGCCGCCGACGCCCGCGCAGCCGGTCGGCCCCTGCGCCGAGCCCACGTGCCAGCAGGGGCTCTTCAACTGGTCCAACAGCTACCAGGTGCCGGTCACCGGCGCCAAGCCGTGGGACCTCGCGAATTTCGTCGCGCCGCCGGGGCGCTTCGAGATGGATAAAGGCCCCGGCGGACACATGGACCTCGGCGCGAACAACATGGAGTGGACCTCGTCGCCGGGGCAGCAGTTCGGCGCCGATCCGGCGAGCGATCCTCAATACGGGCCGAAGCGGCGCTGGGCGCGATCGGGCTCGTGGGAGGGCCACTCCGCCAACCACCAGACCTGGCAATTCGCCGTCATGACGAAATATGGCAAAACCGGTGGGCGCTGCGCGCGGGATTGAATGAAGACCCCCGCCCGCTTCTCCAAGCCCGCGCTCCGACTCCAGCCGACCACGTTATGGGATTATCCCTCGCAGCACTACGGCGAAGGGACGCAGGGCGACGCCCGCTTCGTCGGCGCGACGCCATCGTACGTGATCTGGAACCTCGTCGAGCGCTACACGAAAAAAGGCGACCTCGTCGTCGATCCGTTCTGCGGCTCGGGGACGACGCTCGACGTCGCGAAGGACACCGAGCGGCGCGGGCGCGGGTTCGACCTGTCGCCCCAGCGCGCGGACATCGAGCGCGCCGACGCGCGGAAGCTGCCGCTCGAGAACGCCTCCGTCGACCTCGTCTTCATGGATCCGCCGTACGGCGACCATATTCGCTATTCGAACGAGCGCGAGTGCATCGGGAAGCTCTCCGCCTACGATCCCGCGTATTACCGCGCGATGCACCGCGCCGTCCGCGAGGCCGCGCGCGTGCTCCGCCCCGGCGGCGTCTTTGGCCTCTACGTCTGCGACTACTTCGAAAAGAAGAAGGGATTCGCGCCGGTCGGCTTTCAGCTCTTCATGAGCGTCGCGGAGTCGTTCGAGATCCTCGACGTCGTGAGCGTCACCCGTCACAACAAGACGCTCGAGATGGGGAATTACCGGAAGGCGGCCGAGGAAGGGAACTTCTTCCTCCGCGGCTTCAATTACCTGTTCATCGGGCGCCGGCCCGAGGCCGCCGCGTCGAAGAGGAGGCGATAAGATGCGACGGAGCGCGATTGCCCTCTTGCCTTTCGCGGTGTGCGCCGGCCTCGCGTGCAACGCGATCACCGGCGAGCACGAGCGCGTCCTCGCGGCCGAGGTCGACGACGAGCGCGACGGCGGCGACGGCCGCCCCGACACCGGGAGCCCGCCCGGCACGGAGGAGGACACCGGCGCCCCGCCGGTCACCGAGCCCGACGCGGGCGACGCGGGCCCGACGACGCAGACGGTCACGCTCGGGACCAACTGGCAGAGCCCGAACGGCGCGACGTTCACGATCACGGGCGGCGGGACGAAGATCGCGACGGTGACGGCGCCGAAGTACCACGGCATGCTGCTGCCGGCGACGCCGCCGACGACGGCGAAGGACTACAAGGTCAAGGCGCGCATCCTCGCCAACGAGCAGCACGAATACGGCATCTTCGTCCGCGGGCGCGGGGCCGGCGACACGTTCCAGGCGATCGTGCTCTCGTCGCGCATCAGCAACGCCGCGACGGAGAACCGGCCGTTCATGGCGACGATCACGGTCGCGGAGGACAACCCCGACGTCGCCAACGGCGCCGAGGCGACCCCGTACGCGTTCGCGGCCGGGAAGGTGTGGATCTTCGAGGTCGAGGCGAAGGGCGAGAAGGTCGACGGCACGATCTACCGTGAAGACGATCCCGGCGGCGTCCGGCGCGCGATGACGTTGACGGACAAGACGCCCGCCGGCGAGCGCGGCTCGGGCGTGGGCTTCTACGGCTACGGCGCGGCCAACGCGATCCTGCTCGAGATGACGATCACCTTCTGATCGCGCCGAACGACAGCGCGCCGATCGCGAAGAGGCGCTCGAGCAGCGCGCGCGCCGCCGCGTTCTTCGCCGCCGCGAGGACGCTCGCGCCGTCGTGCCGGCGCGCGCGGCAGAGGAGCTTCGCGAGCGCGCTCGCCTCGCGCGGGACGGCGATCTCCTCGCCCGCGACGTAGAGCCGGAGCGCGCCGCGCGCGGCGGGCAAGAACGCCCAGCGCCCCTCCTCCGAGCGCACCAGCGTCGCGTTCTTCTTCGCGAGCCGCGCCAGGATCTTCTTCGCGTCCGGCGCCGTCCGCGGAGCCTCGAGCGTGTGGCCCGGCTTGAGCCGCGTCGTGTGCGCGGCGAACCAGCGATCGATCGCGTCGTCGGAGAGATCGAGCGAACGGATCATCGCGCGCGCGCGGGCGAGGAGCGCAGGCGGGATCGCGCCCGGCTCGCGCGCGGGCGCGAGCGGCGGATCGGCGAGGAGCTCAGCCGCCCCGGGGCGGCTCGCGGCGGCGGCGGCGAAGGAGGTCCACGCCTCGGCCGCGCTCGGGGCGCGGAAGCCGATCGAGTACGTCAGGCACGGCGACTCCGCGATGCCGTGATGCGCGAAGCCGGGCGGGAGGTAGAGCATGTCGCCGGGGCGGAGCACCTCGTCGCGATCGAGCACCGGGTCGGCGAGGATGCGGAGCACGAGCCCGGGCACGAAGGTGCGGTCCTCGGCCGGCTTCGAGCCCCACTGCCACCGCCGCTCCCCGCGGCCTTGCACGAGGAACACGTCGTAGCTGTCGAGGTGCGGACCGACGCTGCCGCCGCGCTCCGCGTAGCTCACCATCACGTCGTCGACGCGCACGTTCGGGATCCACGAGAACGCGTCGAGGAGGAGCGCCGCGTCGGGGACCCAGCGGTTGACCTCTTGCACGAGGAGCGTCCACTCGCGATCGGGGAGCTCGATGAAGCGGGACTCGGGGTGAGGTCCCCACGCGACGTCCCAGCGGCGGCCCTTGCCGCGCACGATGCGCGACTCCACGCCGTCTTCGCACGCGAGGCCGGCGAGCTCCTCCGGCGTGAGCGGATCGGCGAAGGCGGGGAACGCCTGGCGGACGAGGAGCGGCTTCTTCTGCCAGTATTCGCGCAGGAAGCGGGCGGGCGAGAGTCCTCCGAGCACGCGGCCGGACTATCATGCGTGCGTGAAAGCAGGAATCGCCGCTTCTCTCCTCGTGCGGCAAGTGAAGAACACGGCGGCGTGGCTCTGGACCGATCAGCCCGCGGCGACGCGCGACCTCGACGCGGTCGCGAACAGCGACGGTCCCGCTCCGCTCGGCGCGATGCTGACCGCGCACTGGGCCACCGTCGCGACGTTCGTGCCGACCGACGTCGACGCGCGCATCCGCCACCACGCGTGGCAGGCGATGGCGACGCCGGACGAGGTCGCGGCGGCGTGCGAGCTCGTCGACGCGCGCACGCGCCTCGACGTGCACGCGGTCTCGGCGCGCGTGTTCGACTCGCCGCGCGGCCCGCTCTCGGGCCACGACGGCGAGTGGTTCTCGGTCCGCGCGGGCGCGCTCGCGCGGGCGGCGCAGCTCGGCGACGTCGCGCTCACGGAGCGCGTCGCGGCCGCGATCGACGCGGAGCTCGAGCGCGCGGAGGCGATCTTCGATCATGCGCAGGGCGACGCGCGGGCGACGCTCACGGTCGCGACGATCCTCGCGCACAACCTCGGCGACCTCTCGCGCGTCGTCGCGGACTGGCCGAAGGTCCCTGCCCTCGCGCCATACCGCGACCGCTGGCTCCGCCTCGGCCACGCCGACGCGCCGATCCCGCGCCCCGCCTTCGTCGTCGCGGGCCGGCTCAACAAGGCGATCATGGCGCACGAGAACCACCGCTTCCTCCCGCTGCGGAAGCCGCGCGGCCTCCGCGTCGCGCGCGCGCTCCTGCTCCCGATCGGCCCGTGGCTCGACGCGTGGGGAGAGATGATCGCGACGAGCCCGCACCTCGAGGACAAGGATCGCGCGGAGGTCCTCGAGGCCTTGCTCGAGGTTCACGCGCGCGACGGCAACCAGGAGGGTTGCCTCCGCGCGATCGCGGGGCTTCATCGCGCGACGCGCGGCGGCATCGAGCGCTACGTCCCCGCTCTCCCGGCGCGCATGCGCAAGGACGCGCTCCGCGGCCGCGTCCGCGACGCGCTCGACGTCACCGCGACCCATTTCGCCGCCCGCATCGCGAAGCGCCTCGAAGCCGCACGCCGCTGAGCCGACGGTCGCGCAACTTTGGCGGCGTGATCCTTCATATGTGAAAGATCAGCGGCGCGGCGCGACCTGATCGCGCGAACTTAGGTGTCGGCACGAAGCTCGCTTATCAGGCGAGCGGCACCGCGTGGAGGCGTCTCCCCCCCCGCGCCGTAGCGCGGTGCCGTCTTCTTCCACGCAGTCCCGAGGTTCAGTCGGGGCGGCGGAGCTCGGCGCGGGCTCGGAGGTTCTTGGGGCGGAGGGTGACGAGGGGCTCGATCTCGGCGGGGCCTGCGTGCTCGAGCTCGAAGCGGAGGCGGCGGGCCAGCGTCGCGAGGACGACGTGGCCCTCCATGAGCGCGAAGTGGTTGCCGATGCAGATGCGCGCGCCCGCGCCGAAGGGCATGTACGCGCAGCGCGGGAGCTGCTTCTCGCGATCGTTCATGAAGCGCTCGGGATCGAAGCGCTCCGGATCGGGCCAGAGATCGGCGCGGAGGTGGATGCCCATCACGTTCACGATGACGATCGAGCCCGGGCCGACCTCGTGCTCGCCGATGCGCACGCGCCCGAGCGGACGGCGGCCGATGAGGTAGGCCGGCGGATAGAGGCGCATCGACTCCTTGAAGACCGCGAGCGTGTAGGGGAGCTTCTTGAGGTCGTCGTAGTCGGGCGCGCGGCCGAGGGCGGCGAGCTCGGCCTCCATCTTCGCGCGCACGTCGGGGTGCTTCGCGAGGAGGTAGAACGTCCACGCGAGCGCGTTCGCGGTCGTCTCGTGGCCGGCGAGGAAGAGGCCCATCGCCTCGTCGCGGACCTGACGATCGCTCATCGGCTTGCCGTCCTCGTCGCGCGCCTCGAGCAACATGCTGAGCACGTCGCCGCGGTCCTCGCCGCTCCGGCGATGCGCGTCGATGATGCGATAGACGACGCGATCGAGCCGCTGCACCGCCGCGCGGTACTTGAGGTTCAGCGGCGTGGGGACGATCGGCGGGATCGGGATGAGCGAGCTCATCTGCTCCATCGCGACCTCCATCGAGGTGGCGACCGCCTCGGAGACGGTCTCCGCGTCGGCGCCGACGTCGGTGTCGAAGAGCGTCTTGCCGACGATCTCGAAGGTGAGGCGCATCATCCCTTCGCCGAGGTCGATCCGCTCGCCGTCGCGGAGGCGATCGACGAACCGCTCCGCGAGCGCGCCCATCGTCGCCCCGTACGCCGCGACGCGCTTGTGCGCGAACGCGGGCGCGAGGAGCTTCCGCTGCTTCTCGTGGAGCGGCGCCTCGCTCGTGAGGAGGCCGTCGCCGAGCGCGGGCTTGAGGAAGATCGCCATCCCGGGCGACTTGTGGAACGACGTCTGCTTCGCGACGAGGATCTCGTTGGCGAGCGCCGGCGACTGCACCATCACCGTGTGCCGGATGATCCCGATCGGCAGGTCGACGACGTCGGGGTGGTCCTTCGCGAGGCGCTGGAGGAAGCCGACCCGATCGTTCCGGAACGCGCCGAGGTGGCCGACGAGCGGAGTCCCGCGGTCGCGCGGGATGGGCTTCGTGGTGACGGTGTTCATGGCGCTTCCCCTTCCGGTGGATTACTATGTGAGCGATCGCTCGCATTTACTACTCGCATCTGCCCATGCCGAAGAAGCCCGTCACTCGCCCGCGAAAGGAAGCGTCGCAGGAGCGTTCGCGCGCCACCGTCGACGCCCTCCTCTCCGCGACCGCTCGCGTTCTCGTCCGCGACGGGTACGACCACGCGAGCACGAACAAGATCGCGGAGGCGGCCGGCGTGAGCATCGGCTCGCTCTATCAATACTACCCGAGCAAGGAGGCGCTCGTCGCGGCGGTGGGCGAGCGCCACGCGAACGAGATGCTCGAGATCCTCCGCGCGTCGGCGATGGAGGTCGTAGAGCTCCCGCTCGAGGAGGCGGCGCGGAAGATCATCCGCACGATGATCGAGGCGCACAGCGTCGATCCGAAGCTCCATCGCGTCCTCGTCGAGCAGATCCCGCGCGTCGGCAACATGGCGCACATCGACAAGATCGACGAGGAGATCGTGTCGCTCGTCCGCGCTTACCTCGAGGCGCGGCGCGGAGAGGTCGGGGTCGACGACCTCGACATGGCCGCCCTCCTCGCGGTCGGCTCCGTCGAGGCGATGACGCACATCGCCGTCCTCCGCCGGCCGCAGCTGCTCTCCGATCCGAGCTTCGTCGAGGAGCTGGCGAATCTCGTCGTGCGCTACCTGCGAGGCGATAAGCTGAACGCCGAGCGATGAGCAACATCAAGAAGACGCTGATGAAGCAAGGCATGAAGCTCATGACGGACCCGCGCGTCATGAAGATCATGCAGGACGAACGCGTGATGAAGGCGGTCATGGACGTGATGAGCGTCCCCGGGAAGGTGCAGTCCTTCACCGCCGAGTCGACCGAGAAGATCGCGAAGGCGATGAGCCTCGCGACGGAGGACGAGGTCAACGACCTGAAGCGCCAGATCCGCCGCCTCGAGGAGGAGGTCGCGCGCCTCGAAAAAGAGAAGAAGGGGTGAACGCCCCCGCCGCGCTGCCCGCCCTCCTCCGCGACGCGCTCGCCTCTCTCTGCGCGCGATTGGAACGCGAGTGGCCCGCCCGCGTGGAGCACGTCATCCTCTTCGGTCCCTGGGCCCGCGGCGAAGACTCCGACGTCGCCGCCACGACGGTGGCGGACGCGCGGGGGTTCGTCGAGAAGGCGGGGGCGCTCGTCGCGGCGGCGGCCGGCTGAGGTGCGCTACGCGGCGGTGCGTTTCTGGATCCAGCTCGTCACGGCGGGCCAGGTCGAGAGCGGGGCGTCGCGGCCGACGAGCAGGTCGATGTGGCCGAGGGGGAAGGTGCGGTACGTCTTGTCCTTCGAGCGGCTGCGCTCGAAGGCGGGCCGCACGCTCGCGGTCGGAGCGAGGTCGTCGTTCGAGCCGCCGATGACGAGGAGCGGGAGGTCCATCGACTCGAAGCGCTCGACGTAGTCCTGCGCCGGGCCGCCAAAGCGCTTCTGGCCCGCCCACTCGAACATCTGGCGCAGCTCCGAGATGCCCGCGCGATCGAACGCGAGACGGAGGTGCTGATCGAGCACGTGCGGCTCGAGCGCGCCCGCGTGCCAGCCGCGGAGCGGGATCGGATAGAACGGGCTCTCCGCGACGCGGCGGATCGTGCGGAGCACCGCGCCGACGGGCGAGAGCGGCACCGGCACGTGCGCGTGCGGGACGCCGGCGCGACGCATCGCCTCGAAGAAGAAGGAGATCGCGGAGAGCGAGAGCGAGCCGCGCGTGAAGTGGTACGGCGAGCCGATCGAGGCGATGCCCGCGACCGCGCCGGCGAGCTTCGGGGCGGCGGCGTAGCTGACGAGACCGCCGAGCGAGTGGCCGACGAGGTAGAGCGGCTTCTTGCCGGTGTGGGACAGCACCTCGTCGACCGCGATCGGGAGGTCCTCGCTCACGTACTCGTCGACGTGTTTGGGGGTCTTCGCGCCGAAATGACGCGAGCGGCCGTGGCCGCGGAGGTCGAGGTTGAAGACGTCGAAGCCGGCGCAGGCGAGGTGGTTCGCGAAGCTCCGGGCTGGGAGGTGCCACGCGTAGCGGTTCTGGCCGAAGCCATGCACGAGCAGCACCGTGGCGGAGGTCCCGCCTGCGTTCGCGGCCAGGCGCTTCCGCACCATCGCGAGCGGCACGCGGCCGCCGCTCAGCACGAGCTCCTTCACGAACGTCGCCTTCTCGCGACGGTCGATCGTCTGTTCGAGGGTGCGACCGTAGAGGATCAAGGGGGACCGACAATCCCTCGGAACAGTGTAGCATCGGGTCGCGCCTGGGGTACAAACCGGCGCGAAGTCACGGAGGTCACGATGCGATCGCCTTTGATGCTGTTCATCGCCTCCTCTCTTGCTCTCGCGGCCACGCTCGCGCTTGCCAGTCCCGCGCGCGCCGACGACTGGGGCAACGACAAGAAGGACGACGACACCGAGGATACGGAGCAGGCGCCAAAGAAGAAGGCGCCGCCGACGACGACGGTCGAGCCCCCGAGCGAGGAGTGGGACATCACGGACGTCGAGGAGAAGCCCGGCAAGGCCTACTTCTTCGTCGGCCTCCGCTACCGCGGAAACCTCGTCCCCGCGTTCATGCTCCACATCTTTCTCGACGAGGGAAAGAGCGTCTACACGAACATGATCGCGGCGGAGTTCGAGTACCGGAAGGACGGCTTCTCGCTCATCCCCGCGCTCGCGTACCACGAGCTCGGGACCGGAGACATCCTGTTCCGCGAGAAGAACGCGCCCGACATCGCGGGGAACTACGGGCTCGTCAACAGCGGCCTCAAGGTCATGTACGCGCAGCTCGACGTGCTCTGGTCGGCGCGCATCTCCAAGAACGTCGAGTTCGAGTACGGCGCCGGCTTCGGCGTCGGCGCCGTCTTCGGCACGCTCCAGAACAGCTGGGTGGAACGAGACGACGCGAACGGCACGCTCGCGAACGACGCGGGCCAACGGTACAAGCGCTGCGAGACGGTGGGCGCGCCCGGCACCGGCTGCAACAAGGCCGACCACCAGAACTCGAGCGTCGACAAGGTCGGCGGCTACGAGGAGCGGAGCTGGTTCAACGGCGGCGCGAAGCCTTCCATCTTCCCGTGGATCTCGCTCCCGCAGATCGGCCTCCGCATCAAGCCGATCAAGAACTTCGTCGGGCGCGTGGGCCTCGGCTTCTCGCTCACCGGCTTCTGGTTCGGGCTCGAAGGGCAATACGGCCTCGAGCAGAAGCCGAAGCCGTGAACCGCCGCGACGGCGCGTCGACCGTCACGTCGATCGCCTCAGCGCTGCTCGGTGATCTTCACGAAGCGCGGGTAGTAGAGGGTCGTGTCGGCGAAGAGGTCGGCGAAGTCGAAGCTGTTCGCCACGTAGGTCGTGACGATGTCGGCGCCGGTGAGGCCCGGGTGGTGCTTGCCGGCGTAGACGAAGGGCTTCTCGCGGCGCGACTCCTCCGGCTGGAACACCTTCACCGCGTCGCTCCAGGGACCGGCGAGGCTGCGCGCGCGGCGGATCGCGAGGTCGGTGGCGCCGAAGCCGACCGACTCGACGTTGATCCATTCACCGCAGCGCGCGGCGGTCGACATCTCGGGCGCGCCGTCCGTCCAGATCGACACGCTCGACGCGGCCGGACCGAACGCGCTCCCGTTCCAGAACGACGAGTCGCCGTCGAGCGCGCCGGCGCTCCAGCGCTCGAGCTCGACGGCGTGAGCGGTTCGATGCTCGCGCGTCAGGGAGTAGAGGAAGTCGCCGGCGCGGACGACGCCGACCCCGTGCGAGCGTCCGTCGCGCGGAAGGGTGCGCGTCGCGATCGACCAATCGAGCGGGCTCGCGTCGGGGTTCGCGATCCGGACCATGCGGGACCCCACCGTGTCGAAGCCGAGCCCGCCGTCGACGCGCTCGACCTCGGTGAGGAAGAGGACCAGCTCGCCGCCGATGCGTGCACCATGCACGGGCCAGAACCAGCGCGCGCCCTCCTCCGGAAAGAAGGACGCCGCCGTCCCGTCGGTGTCGCGCCAGTGGAACGCGATCGTGCTCGTGGTCGGGTCGGTGCCGGTCTGGATCGCGACGCTGTTGCGGACGAGCGTCGAGGCCGAGCGCACGTGCGCGTCCGTCTTCGCGATGAAGGAGTCGCCGAAGAGCCAGAGGATCCGCCCCGGCGCGAGCTCGACGCTGTACGCCGCGTCGCCGCCGAGCCACCGCGGCTCACGCCGAAAGAGCGCATCCGCCTCCGGCCACGCGACGGCGGTGTACCCCGTCGCCGGAGCACACGCAGCGTGAGGAGCCGCGAGCGAGTCGCCGCCGGCTCCCGCCTCGCCCTCGACTCCGGCATCGCCACCGTCACGAACCACGACGCGATCGCCCCCGCTCCCACACGCGCTAAGCAAAACCAACGAAGCAACGACACGCACGCGCACCCCCGAGACGCTACCAGCCACCACGCCACCGCCCGTGCGGCAACGGTCCTCCGCGCCGCCGAGCTCGGCCCGCCCCGCCGCGCCGCCGAACCAGAGCCCCCGCGCCTCAGCCGAACCTCCGCGACGCGATGCGCGCGATAACGCGTGGGCCGAACCTCCGCGACGCGATGCGCCGCGCCGCGACGCCGAATCTCCGCGACGCGATGCGTGCCGTGACGCGCGGCCGAACTTCAGCGGCGCGCGATGCGGCATGACGCGCGGCCAAACCTCCGTGGCGCGATCCGCGCCGCGACGCGAGGCCGAACTTCAGCGACGCGATGCGGCCGCGACGTGCGGCCGAAAGCTCAGCGATGCGCTGAAACCGCCGAACCACCGGGCGCACCCACGCTTCGACCAGCCGCTGCACCGCCAACTGCGGGGTCGGCGCAGCGGGACGCGCGGCCCAACCGCCACGCTTGGCCCAACACGCGCTCCCCAACGCGCACCTTTATGAAAACGATTTTCATTTTCATAAAAGCGGGCAGAATGTGGTCATGCGCAGCTCTGGGTGGCGTCGCGGCTCTGGGTGGCGTCGCAGCTCTGGAGGGCATCTCGGCTCGGCGGAGCTTCACCGAGCGGCGGGCTCGATGGAGCACCGCGCCTCGGCGGGGCACCGCGGTTCGGGGTGGCGGTGGGGGTGGGTTGTGCTTGCGGGGGTCGTTGTTGGGTGTTCGGGAGAGGGAGAGCGAGGGGGGAACGGCGCGCCGAGCGGGACCGGGGCCGACGGCGGCGTGGACGCCGGGCGCACGATCCCTACGCTCTTCGATGTCGTCATTCCTGCCGAGGGGGCGGTCGAGACGCGGCGGCTCTTGCGGGCGGACCTCTCGGATGATGATGGGATCGCGAAGGTTGGCGTCGCCGTGAACGGGGAGGCGCCGATCGACATCGCGGTGGAGGGGACGCCGAAGCTCCTCGTCGTCAAAGAGGCGCTGCCGCTCGTCGCGGGCGCGAATCGGATCGTCGTGACCGTCACCGATGGGCGCGGGGAGACCTCGTCGAAAGAGGTCACGTTCCGGTACGGGCTCCTCACCGCCGCGGGAGGCAGTCACTCCGGCGTCATCGCGAAGGATGCACTCTACACATTTGGTCGCAACAACGTCGGGCAGCTCGGGATCGGGAGCGACGAGCCGAGCAAGTCGGCGCCGGAGAAGATCGCGACCGCGACCACGCCCGCCGCGATCGCGTTCAACCAGAACGGGTCCGCGTTCATCGACACCGCCGGCGGAGTCTGGGTCTGGGGCGAGAACCGCAGCAACGAGCTCGGGCTCGGGACCGGTCAGGGCGACAGGAAGAACGCGCCCGTCGCCAACGCCGACGCAGCAGGCGCGACGTACCTCGCGCTCGGCTACGGGCACATGCTCGCCTTGATGAAAGACGGACGCGTGCTCGGATGGGGCGGCAACGAGGTCGCGCAGCTCGGCGGCGACGAAGTGACCCATCCCGTCCCCACGCCGATCGCCGGGCTCCCGCGCGACGTCGTGAAGATCGTCGGTGGGTCGCAGCACTCCGCCGCCCTCACCGCGAGCGGCGACGTCTGGGTGTGGGGCCGCAACGAGTACGGCAACCTCGGCGCCGGTACGATCGACAAGGACCGGCACGCGACGCCGGCCAAGGTCGCCGCGCTCGCGGACGTGGTCGACATCGCGAGCGGACGCGATCACCTCCTCGCCGTCAGCGCCGACGGGTACGTCCTCTCGTGGGGGCTCGGCGCCTCCGGTCAGCTCGGGCACGGCGATCCGAGCGGCGAAGGCGAGTTCGCGAGCCCCGTCGCGACGCCGACCTCGGTCGTCACCTCGGACGACGGCTCGAGCGGGCTCGACGGCGTCGCGACCGTCTACGCGAACGGCAACGACAGCTTCGCGCTCAAGCGGAACGGCACCCTCTGGGGCTGGGGCGAAGACGGCAACGGCACCCTCGCGCAAGGCGGAGCCGGCGGCCCGGGGGCCGCGCCGCACAAGGTCGGCCACGCCGTCCGCGCCGGCGTCTACGCCGTGAGCACCGGCACGGCCGAGTACCTCGACGAGCGCGTGAAGCTCCGCTCGATCGCGGTCGGCGCGCTCCACGTCGTCGCGATGACGTCCGCGAACGAGGTCTACACCTGGGGCTGGAGCACCAACGGCACCCTCGGCATCCCCGACTTCCCCGCGATCTGGCGACAGCCGACGCCCGCGCTCGTCACCGTGCCGTGATCCCGTGAGACGCGTCCTCGCCGCGGCGCTCCTCGCCGCCTGCTCCGCCGGGACGGCGACGCAGCCTTCGTCCAACACCACGCCGCCGACGCCCGACGCCGGCGCGGACGCGAACACGGACACCGACGCGGACACCGACGAGCCCCGCGACGACAGCGCCGGCCGCGCGACGGCCTACGTCTTCGACAAACGCGCGTTCGAGCAGCCCGCCGCGACGATGACGGCGGCGGAGCGCAGCGCGTGGATCGCGGGGCAGGCGACCTTCCAGCTCGAGTGGACCGCGAGAGAAGGGACCGATCGCGGCGGCCTCGGACCCACGTTCAACGCGCTGTCGTGCGAGGCGTGCCACGCGAACAACGGCCGTGGTCCGCCGCCGCTCGCGTCGGACGGCGAGCTCGTCACCACGCTGCTCCGCCTCGGCGGCGCCGACGCGTACGGCGATCAGCTCCAGCACCTCGCGAACGAAGGCGTGCCGAGCGAGGGCGTCGCGCGCGTGCGCTGGGAAGAGACGGGCGGGACGTACGGCGACGGCTCCGCGTTCACGCTCCTCCGTCCCGCCGTCCGCGCGGAGCCCGCCCTCGGCGCGTTCCCGCCAGGGACGACGTTCTCGCTCCGCCTCGCCGCGCAGACGTTCGGGACCGGGTTCCTCGAGGCGATCGCGGAGGCGGACATCCTCGCGCGCGAGGATCCGAACGACGCCGACGGCGACGGGATCTCCGGCCGCGCGAACCGCGTGCCCGATCTCCGTCGCGGCGGTACGCGCGTCGGTCGCTTCGGCTGGAAGGCGAGCCATCCCACGGTGGAGCAACAGACCGCGGCCGCGTTCGCCGGCGACATCGGTCTCACGTCGTCGCTCTTCCCCGCCGCGAACTGCCCGCCGCCGCAGATCGAGTGCGCCGCCGCCGCGAGCGCCGCGATCGAGCTCACCGAGAGCCGCCTCGCCGCCGCGACGACCTTCATGCGCGGGACGACGGTGCCGGCGCGGCGCGACGTGCACGCGCCGGAGGTGATCGCGGGCGAGCGCCTCTTCGAGGAGATGCAGTGCGCGCGCTGTCACGTTCCAAGCTTCGTGACCGGCGACGTGCCCGACGCGCCGTTCCTCGCGCACGAGCGCGTGCGGCCGTTCACCGATCTCCTCCTCCACGACATGGGCGAAGGGCTCGCCGATCATCGCCCCGACGTCGAGGCGACCGGCGTCGAGTGGCGCACGCCGCCGCTCTGGGGCCTCGGGTTGCTCCGCGTCGTCAGCGGCCACACGCGCCTCCTCCACGATGGGCGGGCGCGCGATGAAGCCGAGGCGATTCTATGGCACGGCGGCGAAGCGCAGGCCGCCGCCGACCGCTTCCGCCTCGCGCCCGCGAGCGATCGCCGCGCGCTGCTCGCTTTCCTCCGTTCTCTGTGAGCAATCCGAGCTGGCACACGAAAACGGGACTGGCACAGGCGTGGCACGGTAGGATGGGAACCGGTGGGAGCCACGCACGTTTCGACTGTGCCGAGCGTCGAGCCCGGCACGTTTCGCATGCCGCCGCGCTACGACGTGGTGGCACTCCTTGGCAAGGGCGGCGGCGGAGAGGTGTGGGCCGTGCGCGACCGCGTCACCGGCCGGAAGCTCGCGCTGAAGGTGCTCGCCGAAGACGCGGGCGAGGCCGAGGTGATGGCCCTCGTCCGCGAGGCGGTGACGCTCTCCGGCCTCGAGGGCCTCGGCGTCCCGCAGGTGCTCGCGTTCGGCCGCCTCCCCGGGAGCACGCGGCGGTGGCTCGTGCGCGAGCTCGTCGAAGGGCAGAGCCTCGAGGCGGTGTACGCGGGCGTCCCCGCGGGCGACGGCGGGCGCGACTGGCTCGTCCCGCTCGCGAGCGCGGCCGATCAGCTCACGGTGCTCCATCGCGCGGGGCTCCTCCACGGCGACATCAAGCCCGCGAACGTCATCGTCGGTCCCGATCGATCGGGCACCCTCGTCGACCTCGGGCTCGCGACGCCGTGGCGCGAGGGCGGCGCGCGCGCGAAGGGCCTCACGCCGAAGTACGCCGCGCCGGAGCTGTTCCACGGCGAGCCGCTCACCGTGCGCGCCGAGGTCTACGCGCTCGGCGCGACGCTGCGCGACGGCCTCCGCGAGCGACGCACCGACCTCGACGACGCGACGTTCGAGGCGCTCGAGAAGATCGCCGCCCGCGCGACGGCGGACGAGGCGCCGGCGCGGTACCCGAGCGTCGACGAGCTCGCGAGCGCGCTGAAGAGCGCCGCGAAGATCGAGACGCGCGAGATCGGCGTCGCGGAGGCGTGGCCCGTCCTCGGCGCCGACGCGGCCGCGCAGGCGCTCGCCGCCGACGTCGCTCGCCTCGGCCCCGGGCAAGGCCTCGCGATCGTGGGCCCGCGCCGATCGGGCCGCTCCACCCTCGCGCATCGCCTCACCTGGACGCTCGGCGTGAGCGGCGCGCCCGTCGCCGGCGTGCAAGCCGCGCACGACGGGGCGGTGTCCTCGCTCGAGGTGATCGAGATGGAGCTCGCGGCGTGGATGACGAACGGCAAGCCCACCGAGGGCCTCGTCATCGTCGTCGAGGACCTCGCCGATCTCGGCAACGACGCGCGCGCGCGCCTGCGCGAGGTGGCCGACGGCGGCGCGCGCATCGTCGCGGTCGGCGGCGAAGACGAGGTCGCGGCGCTCGTCCCGCGCGGCGCGCGGAGCTTCGTCGTCCCGCCCCTCGACGACGCGAGCGCGGGCGAGCTCGTGAAGCGCGCGATCCCTTCCCTCCCCGACTCGCTCACGAAGCACCTCCTCGAGCGCACGGGGCGCCGGCCCGGCCTCCTCCGCTCGTTCGTGCGGCGGCTCGAGGGTCGCGCCGTCACGTCGATCGAGGAGATCGACGAGCTGCTCGACGCCACCTCGAGCAGGAGCATCCCGCCGACCTCGCAGTCGCGCGACGACTACCTCCGCGAGCTCCGCCGCGCGCTCGAGACCGGACGCTTCGACGTCGCCGCGACCGCGCTCGAGCGCCTCGGGACCGGCCTCGACGACGACGACGCGGTCGAGCTCGCGATCGCGCGATCGCGCGTGTGCCTCGCGCGCGGCGACGCGGCCGGCGCGGCGACCGCGCTCACCGCCGTCGCCGAGCTCGCGAAGAGCTCGCGCCCGTGGAAGATCGCGCGCGCCCGCACCTTCACGCGCGCCGGCGACTACGCCGCCGCCGCCCGCCTCGCGGAGGAAGCCGCGCGCGGCGAGGAGGACGCGATCGCGGCCGACGCCCTCGCGGTGCAGGGCGTCGCCCTCGCGTACACCGGCGACGAGGCGACCGCGAAGGCGGCGCTCGAGCGCGCGGTCGCGCTCGCGCAACAGGTGCAAGATGCACGCACCGAGGCGGTCGCCCTCGTCTCGATGGCGATCCTCCATCAGCGCGGCGGCCGCGCGAAGGAGGCGCGCGAGGCGTACGAGGCCGCGCTCGTCCGCGCGGAGAAGGCGCGCGACGCGTGGATGCTCGCGAACACGCGCCTCAACCTCGCGACGATCACGCAGAACGACGGCGACCTCGCGCAGGCGATCGTCCACCTCGAGGCCGCGATCGACATGGGCCGCCGCGCGGGCGCGCTCCTCGTCGTGCAGCAAGCCCTCTTCAACCTCGCGAACCTCGACCTCTACCTCGGGCGGTTCGCGCGCGCGGGCGCGTCGATCGAGAACCTCACCGAGCAGCGCGACAGGCTCGCGCCGGTCGCGCGCGCGCAGCTGCTCGGGCTCCAGGCCGAGCACGCGACGCGCCTCGGCGACATCGAGCGCGGCGCGCGCCTCTACGAGCTCTGCGCCGACGCGTACGACGCGGTCGGCCGCCCGCTCGACGCGGCCGAGGCGCGGCTCGAGGGGATCTTGATCCGCCTCGGCGCGACGACGAACGATCCCGGCGACGCGGTGGAGGCGGCCGCCCTCGCGCGCGAGGTCGACGCGCTCGCGGAGCGGCTCGGCGAAGGCGGCTTCCGCGAGCACGAGGCGCTCGCCGGCATCGTCCGCGGATCGCTCGCGCTCGCCCGCGGCGACGAGGAGCTCGCGCGCGCCGCGCTCGACGCCGCCTACGAACGCGCGGTGCAGTCCGGACAGCGCGAGTGGTCGTGGCGCGCCCTCGACGCCCGCGCGCGCCTCGCCGCGATGCAAGGCGCGATCTCGCTCGCGCGCCGCGACACCGACGCGTCGCTCGCGATGCTCGAGGAGACCGCGCGCAAGCTGCCGCGCGATCTCCGCGAGGTCTTCTGGAACGATCCGCGCCGGCGCGCGATCCGGCAGGCGCACACCGCGACGATGCCGGTCCTCTCCGGCGGGTCGGCGCCGTTCGCGCGCGGCATGACGACGGGGCTCACCCGCACCGCGTCGATCACGAGCATGGGGATCCCGATGCCGGCGGAGGACCGGCTCATGCGCATCTTCGAGATCACGCGCGACCTCGCCCGCGAGCGCGATCTCCCGCGCCTCCTCCAGCAGGTGACCGATCACGCGGTCGGCCTCCTCGGCGCGGAGCGCGGGCTCATCGTGCTCGTGAACGACGAAGGCGAGGTCGTCGCCCACACCGCGCGCGGGAGCAAAGGCGAGGAGTCGCACACGAACTTCTCGCGCAGCGTCGCCGAGCGCGTCATCCGCGAGGGCGAGCCCGTCATCGCGACGAGCGCGCGCGACGACGAGCGGCTCGCGCAGGCGGTCTCCGTCCATCAGCTCATGATCCAGTCGATCGCGTGCGTCCCGATCCGCGGCGCGGAGGCGGGCGCGCGCACGATCGGCGCGCTCTACCTCGAGACGCGGCTCCGCCCCGGCGTCCGCTTCCGCGACGAGCTCCCCACCCTCGCCGCGTTCGCGGATCAGGCCGCGATCGCGATCGAGTCCGCGCGCGTGCTCGACGAGCTGCGCCGCCGGAGCGACGAGCTCGCGAAGGCGAACGCCGAGCTCGCCGCCGCACGCGACAAGCTCGCCGAGCGCCTCGAGTCGCGCACCGAGCAGCTCACCACCGCGCGCCGCGAGCTGAAGCAGGCGCGCTCGGAGCTCCGCGGGCACTTCGGCTACGGCGGCCTCATCGGCACGAGCGCGGCGATGCGGAAGGTCTACGCGCTCATCGATCGGATCAAGGACGCCGACGTCCCCGTCCTCATCACCGGCGAGAGCGGCACCGGCAAGGAGGTCATCGCGAAGGCGATCCACGCCGCCGGTCCGCGCAGCAAGTCGCCGTTCCTCGGCGTGAACTGCGGCGCGATCCCGGCGAACCTCCTCGAGAGCGAGCTCTTCGGCCACGTGCGCGGCGCGTTCACCGGCGCCGATCGCGATCGCAAGGGCCTCTTCCGCGAGGCCGACAGCGGGACGATCCTGCTCGACGAGATCGGCGAGATGCCGCTCAAGATGCAGGCCGGCCTCCTCCGCGTGCTGCAGGAGAAGACCGTGCGCCCGGTCGGCGGGGCGAAGGAAGAGAGCTGCAACGCGCGCGTCGTCGCGGCGACGAACCGAGACCTGTCGCACATGGTCGCGGAGGGCTCGTTCCGCGAGGACCTCTTCTATCGTCTTCACGTCATCGAGCTGAAGATCCCGCCGCTGCGCGAGCGCGCGGAGGACATCCCCGCGCTGATCGATCATTTCCTCAAGCTCTTCTCCGCGCGCCACAAGCGTGAGCGAAAGGCGATGGACCGCGCCGCGGTGCGACGGCTCCAGGCCTACGACTGGCCGGGCAACGTGCGGCAGCTCGAGCACGTGCTGCTCAACGCGTGGCTGCTCTCGGAGGAAGACGAGATCGTCGAGGACGACCTCGACCTCCCGAGCACGAGCACGCGCCCCGCCGCGCCCGAGGCGGCGACGGCCGCGCCACGTCCCGCCCCGGAGGCGAAGCGACCGCGGAACGAGGAGGAGCACAAGGGCGGAGAGAAGGAGAAGATCCTCGCCGCGCTCGCGAAGTCGAACTGGAACCGCGTCCAGGCGGCGAAGTTGATCGGCATCCCGCGCCGCACGTTCTACCGCCGGCTGAAGGAATACGGGATCGTCTGAGCTAAGCTCCCGGCGGTGAGCCATCCGCTCGTCCGCACCGGTCGCAACTACCTGATCGCGGGCGCCCTCTTCGGCGTCATCGCGCCGGTGCCGTCCATCGTTGGGCTCGGGCTCTCGCCGGCGACGTTGCTCGCCGGCCTCGCCTCCGCGTTCTTCCTCTGGAACGGTCGCGCGCTCCGGACGTCGGGGATCGCGATCCCCCTCCTCACGGAGTCGCTCTCGCTCATCACGAAGGGCAAGCTCGAGGAGGCCGAGGCGGTCCCCGGCGCGCTCCCGCCCGCCGTCGCGCGGAAGCCGATGATCGCGCGCGCGATCACGTCCCAGCGCGCGCTCATCGCGCTGATGCGCGGAGACACCGCGCGCGCCGAGGCGGTCGCGACCGAGAGCGTCGCGCTGCCGGGCGGGTTCTTCACCCGCGACTGGGACGAGGTCCAGCGCACCGAGGCGCTCGCCACGCGCGCGCTCGCCCGCGCGGCGCAGGGTGAGAGCGCGAAGGCGCTCGAGGACGCGGCCGCGATCGAGGCGTCGAGCCACGCGCTCTCGTCCGCGCTCGCGCGCGCCTCGCTCGTGCGCGCGATCGTGCTCTCGCGGAGCGGCGACAAGACGGCCCTCGGCGACCACCTCAAGGCGCACGGCTCGCTCATCCTCGAGTACGTGATGCCGCGCGAGCGGAGCCTCGCCCGCGCGCTCCGCGCGATGGCGTGCGTGCCGGGCAAGAGCGTCTACCGCGAAGCGGCGCGCCCGGCCGATCAGTCGACGGAAGAAGGCAGCGTGCGGAGCTGGATCGGCCAGGTCGCGCCCGACGCGGCGGGGTATGCGCCGCGCGAGGTCTACGTCGACGGCGGGGAGGCGCCGGCGCCGCAGGCCGATCCCGTCGCGATGCGCACGATCGCGAACGCGCGCGCCGCGGCGACGCCCCCGAAGAGGAACAAGATGCTCGCCCCCTGGGCCGTGATCATCTTGTTGCTCGTCTCCGTCTGGGGCTGGCTCTCGCCTTCCGAGCAGGAGCCCGACGTTCCGGCGC
This sequence comes from Labilithrix sp., assembly GCA_019637155.1. Classification (NCBI taxonomy): domain Bacteria; kingdom Pseudomonadati; phylum Myxococcota; order Polyangiales; family Labilitrichaceae; genus Labilithrix; species Labilithrix sp. The sequence continues at coordinate 74,852 of JAHBWE010000021.1, forward strand.
CGGCCTCCGCCGAGCCGTCGTCCTTCGGCATCTGGGACTTCTCGCTCGGCTTGATCGCGGTCCTCGTCGCGTTCGTGGCCTGGTGGATGCGCCGGTATCGCAGCCAGCAGCGCCGGATCTTCGCCGCGGACCGCGACATCGCGCTCGGACGCACCGACGCCGGACGCAAGGAGCTCCTCACGCTCTCGACGAGCCCGTACCCAGCGCTCGCCGCGAGCGCGCGCCTGGCGCTCGCCGCGCTCGCGAACAAGGAGGGCCGCTTCGCCGAGGCGGTGATCGAGGCCGACCTCGGCATCGCGCTCTGCAACAAGAACCCGACCACGCGCGCGTTGACGAGCGACCACTGCGCGCCGGCGCTCCTCGGCGAGCGCGCGCTGGCGCTGGCGGCGATGGACCGACACGCCGAGGCCGAGACCGAGCTCGCGAACCTCACGAACGGGTTCCCGACCTACGCGCTCATGTCGCGCGCGCTCTTCCGCGTCCGCCTCGTCGCCGCGGTGCGCCGTCGCGATCTCGAAGCGGCCGCGCGCATCGCGCTGTCGCGGCGCCCGGAGATGCCGCTCGACTTGAAGATCGATCTCCTCGCCGACGTCGCGCTCGCCGCCTCGGGCGACCCAATGAGCGCCGACGAACGCGAACGCATCGCGATCGAGCTACGCGCGATGCCGGAGGTCAGCGCCTGGGTCGAACGCGTCGCCGGCGATCTCTCCCGCATCCGCGTCCCTCCCGCCACCCTCGACGAGAAGGAGGACCCGCAAGGCGCGGCACGCCGTGAGCTACGCTCAGCGGGCTACCGGTCGAATCGAACGCCACACGCGCCAGATATGGAGGACTCTGCCGACGCGATCGAATGTAAGCGCCACACGGATTGAAGCTCACGACTTCGGGCGTAGGCGCTCGAGCAACTCCTTGGTCGTGATCGGAGGACCCGCGGTCGCCTCCATCGCCTCCTCGAGCGCGTCGGCTTCTTCCGGCGACAGTGGGACGTCGAGCGGCTTCGCATTGTCGAGCGCCGCGAGCACCGGATCCCCCTGGGTGGCGAGAGCTGCTTTTGGAGTGCTCACCACGGAGAGCTTACCGCGGCGTTGCGCAGGGGAGGGCGTTACGCGCGGAGAACAGGGGTGGATCCCGATGGAGCCACGATCTGCAGAATCACCTCCAATTTTGGCCACAGGGCCCACCAAAACGTCGGGGTTTGTGTAGGATACGGGCCTACAGTGTACGGGCCCGGCACTTGCTACATCGTTCTTCGTCGTGACTGATTTCGAGATTCAATACGCGGCCCATACCGCGACCTGCACCTTCCTCCTCGACTCCGAGGGGATCTGTCGCCGGATCGTGATGGTGCCGAACGCCAACGCGACCCGCACCCGCGAGGCCTCACGCGCGGCCGCTCGCTGCGTCGGGGCGCAGTACGTCGCGTCGCTCGACGCGTCGCTCGCGGGAATGCTCTCGGACATGCCGAAGGTCGGCACCTCGATGCTCTTCGCCCGCACCGACGAGCGCGGTCGCATCTCGCTCGTCCGCACCGGTCACGTCACGCGCTTCGAACGTCACGTCGAAGATCCCTTCATCGAGCAGGAGCGCCCGAGCGTCGTCGCGACGTCAGCGCCGCCGATCTCGCCGTCGATCATGCCGACGCAGCGCATGCCGCGCACGACGATCCCGCCCGATCCCTACGAGGCCGGACACCTCGACGACCGCACGATGCCCGTCCGTCCGAGCGACGTCCGCGCGCTCCGCCCGAGCGCGACCGACCCCGAGCCGCCCACGATGCGCACGCCCTTCGTCGGCCCGCCGCCGGCCCGCTCCCCCGGCGAGCACGTCCCTCGGACACGCAGCGAGGTCGTCCCGCGCCCGAACGCGACGCTCGAGCCCGTGCGCCCGCTCATCCGTCGCCGCGCCGGGGCCTGACCCTAACCCCGCAGAATCTGCGGCAGCGCCGACCCCAAGAGTCCATGGACTCTGGGGCCGGACAATGTTACTCGCGGGCCGTTTCCACGCCGGTTCATCCGGTTGTCGAAAGGCCCCCGAGGACCCATGTCGCTGCTCGCAGTGAGCACCTTCGAAGCATCCACGAACGCCGAAGGCGGCGGAGTGAATGTCGATCTCGACGCATCGCTCGTCGTCCAGATCGGCCTCTTCCTCCTCCTCCTCGTCATCCTGAAGCCGCTCCTGTTCGACCCGCTGCTCAAGCTCTTCGAAGAGCGCGAGAAGCGCATCGAAGGGACACGCCGCGAGGCGACGAAGGAAGACGAGCGCTCCGCGAAGGCGCTCGCCAAATACGAGGGCGTCCTCGCGAAGGCCCGCGAGGCCGGCGGCCTCGAGCGCGACCAGCTCCGCGCGGAAGGCGCGAAGAAAGAGGCCGAGATCATGGCCCGCGTCCGCGCTCAGACGGCCGCCACCCTCGAGCAAGGCCGCAAGGCGATCGCCGACGAGGCCAAGACGGCCCGCGCCGCGCTGGAAGCGGAGTCCGCCGCGCTCGGCGGCGCGATCGCCTCCCGCGTCCTCGGCCGCGAGGTGTCGCCATGAGCGCCATGAGCCGGAAAATGAAGCTCACGCTCATCGCGGCCGCGCTCGTCACGAGCGTCGCCACGATCTCGTACGCGCAGCAGCACGAGGGCGACCCGCACGCGGCCGATCCGCACGCGCCGGCCGGCGCGACCACGGCCGCGCAGCACGGCTCCGAGCACGGCGCGGAGCACGGCTCCGAGCACGCGGCGGCGGGGCATCATGGGCCCGAGCCGATCAACTGGACGGACATCTCCGACAAGTCGCGCCCCGCGTTCCTCGCGCTCGCGGTGAACTTCGGGCTCCTCCTCGCGATCTACTTCGCGATCGGCAAGAAGCCCGTCGTCGAGGGCCTCAAGAAGCGCCGCGTCGACATCGGCAAGGACATCGACGACGCGCGCAAGATGCTCGAAGAGGCGAAGGAGCGCGCCAAGAAGTACCAGGCCGACCTCAAGAACGCCGACGTCGACGCCGCGACCGCGAAGGCGTCGCTCGTCAGCGCCGGCAAGGGCGAGGTCGAGCGCGTCCTCTCCGAGGCGGAGGAGAAGGCCGAGCGCATGAAGCGCGACGCCGAGCGCCTCGTCGAGCAGGAGCAGAAGCAGCTCCGCCAGGACATCCTCCTCGAGACGATCGACCGCGCGATGACGCAGGCGCAGACGATCCTCGAGAAGAGCGCGACCTCCGAGGACCACGCCCGCCTCGCGCAGGAGCTCCTCGCCGAGCTCGCGCGGAGGCCCGCCGCTCCCCGCGTCGCCCGCCCCGGAGGTGCATCGTGATCCCCGGCATCATCGCCCGCCGCTACGCGACCGCGCTCCTCGAGCTCGGCGTGGAGACCAACACGCTCGACGCCCTCGTCGACGAGATCGGCCGCGCGGCGCAGGCCTACGACACGAGCCCCGAGCTCCGCTCCGCCCTCGCCGATCCGCTCGTCCCGATCCAGGCGAAGCACGCGATCCTCGCGGAGGTGGGGCAGCGCCTCGGCCTCGGCCAGGCCTCGAAGAACGTCTTCAAGATGCTCCTCGATCGCCGCCGCGTGCAGGCGATCGTCCCGATCGCGCAGCGCCTCAAGGAGATGGCCGACGACAAACGCGGCGTCGTCCGCGCCGAGGTCCTCACCGCGATGCCGCTCCCGGAGGAGTACTTCACGCAGCTCCAGCAGCAGCTCGAGCGCGTCACCGGTCGCCGCATCGCGCTCGACCGCAAGCTCGACCCGACGCTCATCTGCGGCGTCGTCGCCCGCGTCGGCGACACGATCTACGACGGCTCGCTCATGTCGCGCCTCCGTCAGATCAAAGACTCGATGCTTCCTAACTGAGTAAGGAAAGACCTAGAAAATGCAGCTCCGCGCTGAAGAGATCTCGTCGATCATCAAGAAGCAGATCCAGTCGTACGAGCGCCAGGCGCTCACGACGGAGACCGGCACCGTCCTCAGCATCGGCGACGGTATCGCGCGCATCTACGGCCTCGAAGGCGTCCAGTCGGGCGAGCTCCTCGAGTTCCCCGGCGGCCTCATGGGCCTCGCGCTGAACCTCGAGGCCGACAACGTCGGCGCCGCGCTCTTCGGCGACGTCGCGGGCATCAAGGAAGGCGCCATCGTCAAGCGCACGAGCCGCATCATGGAGGTCCCCGTCGGCGAGGCCCTCATCGGCCGCGTCGTCAACGCGCTCGGCCTCCCGATCGACGGCAAGGGCCCGATCGAGACGCCGCACAAGCGCCGCGTCGAGATCAAGGCGCCGGGCATCCTCCAGCGCCAGCCGGTCAAGGAGCCGCTCCAGACGGGCATCAAGGCGATCGACGCGATGGTCCCGATCGGCCGCGGCCAGCGCGAGCTCATCATCGGCGACCGCCAGACCGGCAAGACCGCGGTCGCGATCGACACGATCATCAACCAGAAGGGGCAGGGCGTTTACTGCTTCTACATCGCGGTCGGGCAGAAGCAGTCCACGATCGCGTCCGTCGTCGACAAGCTCACCCAGAACGGCGCGATGGAGTACACCACCATCGTCGTCGCCGGCGCTTCGGAGAGCGCGCCGCTCCAGTACATCGCGCCGTACACCGGCGTCACGATGGCGGAGTACTTCCGCGACAGCGGGCGCCACGCGCTCTGCATCTACGACGACCTCTCGAAGCAGGCGGTCGCGTACCGCCAGCTCTCGCTCCTCCTCCGCCGCCCGCCGGGCCGCGAGGCGTACCCGGGCGACGTCTTCTACATCCACTCGCGCCTCCTCGAGCGCGCGGCGCGCATGGCCGACCGCCTCCGCGTCGTGCCGAAGGGCAAAAAGTACGACGACGAGCCGAGCGCCACGATCCACATCGGCGAGCAGGGCCACGAGTCGAGCGAGCACGAGCTCTGGCAGAAGGCCGACAGCGCGCTCTTCGACAAGTGGCAGAAGGCGCCCGAGAAGACGAAGGACGAGAAGGCGGCGAAGGACGCGCTGAAGAAGGAGCTCTCCGGCAAGGCGAAGGAGTCCGGCTTCGAGATCGCGAAGGACCCGCTCTCGGGCGGCTCGCTCACCGCGCTCCCGATCATCGAGACCCAGGCCGGCGACGTCTCGGCGTACATCCCGACCAACGTGATCTCGATCACCGACGGTCAGATCTTCCTCGAGGCGGACCTCTTCTTCTCCGGCGTCCGCCCCGCGATCAACGTCGGCATCTCCGTCAGCCGCGTCGGCGGCAACGCGCAGATCAAGGCGATGAAGTCGGTCGCCGGCACGCTGAAGCTCGACCTCGCGCAGTACCGCGAGAAGGCGGCGTTCTCGCAGTTCGCGTCCGACCTCGACCAGGTCACGCGCAACATGCTCGAGCGCGGCGCGCGCCTCGTCGAGATCCTGAAGCAGGGCCAGTACGTCCCGCTCCAGGTCGAGCGTCAGATCGTCATCATCTACGCCGCGACGAACGGCTTCGTCGACACGCTCGAGGTCGGCAAGCTCGCCGAGTACGAGAAGCAGCTGATGGCCTTCCTCGACTCGAAGTACCCGCAGGTCTTCGAGGGGATCCGCGCGAAGAAGGTCATCGACGACGAGAACAAGAAGACGCTCGAGAAGGCGCTGAAGGAGTTCGGCACCGGCTTCGGCGGCAAGGGCGGCGGCGAAAAGGCCGAAAAAGCCGAGAAGGCCGAGAAGGCCGAGAAGAAGTCCAAGAAGGCCGAGAAAGCCGACTGACCGATGGCGTCGCTCAAGACAATCCGCAAGCGCATCACGAGCGTCAAGGCGACGCAGAAGATCACGCGCGCGATGAAGATGGTCGCCGGCGCGCGCCTCAACCGCGCGCAGATGCGCATCACGGCGCTGCGCCCGTACGCGCTCAAGGTCCAGGAGGTCTTGAACGACGTGTCGGCGGCGATGATCGAGAAGGTCACCGACTCCGAGCACGGCTCGGGTGAAGCGGAGACGCTGCACCCGCTCCTCGAGCGTCGCGCGGAGAAGAAGGTGCTCTTCCTCGTCATGTCCGGCGACCGCGGCCTCTCCGGCGCGTTCAACGGCAACGTGAACAAGGCCGCCGAGCGCAACTGGAAGAAGAAGCAGGAGGAGGGCGTCGACGTGCGCTTCGCCACCGTCGGGCGCAAGGCGCGCGAGTTCCTCACCCGCCGCCGCGGCAACGTGGTGAAGGACTTCCCGCGCTTCCTCGACGGGCTCGACATGAGCAAGGCGAAGATCATCGCCGACTACGTCGTGAAGACCTTCCAGAGCGGCGAGATCGACGCGGTCTACCTCGTCTACAACGAGTTCAAGAGCGCGATGACGCAGCGCACGACGATGGAGCAGCTGCTTCCGCCGCCGCCGCCGTCGGAGGTGAGCAAGCCGAAGGACGGCGTCGCCCCCACGATCGGCTTCGAGCCGAACGAGCACATCGTGCTGGAGCGCCTCGTCCCGATGTACGTGGAGATCTCGATCTACCGCGCGCTCCTCGAGACGCAGGCCGGCTTCTTCGGCGCCCAGATGACGGCGATGGACTCCGCGACCCGCAACGCGAAGGACATGATCGCGAGGCTCTCGCTCCAATACAACCGCGCCCGCCAGGCCGCGATCACGAAGGAGCTCATGGAGATCATCGGCGGCGCCGAGGCCCTCAAGGACTAGCCTGACGCCCTGTCACTGCGGCGGCGCGAAAGGGCGCTTCAGGTCGTCGACGCAGGCTCGATCGCGCATCGCCTTGCAGGCCTGGTAGACGAGGTTGACCTCTTCCTCGGTGGCCTGACCGCGTCGCGCCTTCGACTCGAGGAGCGCTCGCACGGTGGCGGGGTCGTCGAGGAGCGCCGCCTCGCGCGCCCGCTCGATCGGCGTTCGCTTCGGTGCCGCCGACGACGCCGCCGCGACCGGCTTGCGCACGACCACCGACGCCGAAGGCGCGGGCTCCACCGGCTCGGGCGGAGGCTCGGCCGTCACGGCGGCGCGCGGGATCGGCTCGCTCACCGGCTCGGACGTCGCGAGAGCGGAGGCGGGCGCGAGAGGAGCGGGAGCGGAGGCGGGCGTGGGCGCGGACGCGAACGAGGGCGGGCGAACTTCGTCGCTCTTCTTCGCGCGGAGGAGGAGCACGAGCAAGCCGATCGCGAGCGTGCTCGCGATGCCGATGGCGAGCGCGACGAGGCGGGTGAGCTCGCTCGGCGTCGCGGGCGGCATCGTGACGTTCGGCGCGCTCGCCACGCCGGCGCTCGTCGTGAGGCCGGTCCGCGAGGCGAGGTCGGGACCGCCCTCGATCGGAAGGGGTACCGGCGGGAGCCGCGGCGCGCTCGGCGGAGCGACGCGCGACGGCACCTGGAACGCCTCGAGCTTGGTCGTCTGCTTCACCGCCGCGGCGGCGCGCGCGATCGCGGCGCGGATCGCGGGCTCGTCGTCGATCGTGATCTTGCGCGTCGACTCCTGCGCCGGGCGCGGCACCGCCGACGCGTCGACGGTGGGGCTCTTCAGCATCGGCGCGGTCGGGTCTTCCGTCCGCTCTTCGGCGACGCGGATCGCGCGCGCGAGCGCGGTGCGCCGCTGCTCGGTCTCGCCGCCGAGGTACTTCTGGAGGCACGCGCTCACGGCGTTCGGAGCGCCGGCGAGCCCCGTCTCCTCGATCGCCGCGCCGAGCGCGTCCGCGCCGGCGTAGCGCGCGCCGAGGTCGTGCGCGAGCGCGCGCGCGACGATCGCCGCGACCGCGGCCGGGACCGAGGCCGGCAGCGGCGCGGGCGGGTGGCCGCGCTCGAGGAGGTGGAGCAGCGCGAGCTGGTTGTCCGCTTCGTACGGCGGACGCGAGGCGAGGAGGTGATAGAGGACGGCCCCCACCGCCCAGACGTCGGCGCGGCGATCGACCGGTCGCGCGAGCGCCTGCTCCGGCGCCATGTATTGCAGCTTCCCCTTGATGAAGCCGGTGTTCGTCTTGATCGCGCTCCGGTTCGCGGCCTTGGCGACGCCGAAGTCGATGACCTTCGAGACGCCGGCCACGCTCACGAGGATGTTCTGCGGTGAGACGTCACGATGAACGACCGCGAGGAGCTCACCCTCGTTCGAGCGGAGCTCGTGCGCGTTGTGCAAACCGGCGCAGACGTCGGCCATGACGCGGAGCGCGACGGGGAGCGGGAACCGGTCGCCGCTCGCCGCGATCGCCTTCCGGAGCTTCGTCAGCGCGTGGCCGTCGATGTACTCCATGACGAGGTAGACGATCCCCTCGTCGTCGCCGAGGTCGTGGATGTGAGCGACGTTCGGGTGCTCGATCCGCGACGCGATGCGCGCCTCGTCGAAGAACATCTCCTGGAACGTCTCGTCCTGCGAGTGGCTCGACAGGATCATCTTGATCGCGACGAGCTTCTCGAAGCCGCGCTTGCGGATGAGACGCGCGATCCACACCGCCGCCATCCCGCCCTGCCCGACCGGGCAGAGCAGCTCGTAATCGCCCAGGCGATCGCCCGCGGAGAACGACGTATCGACGACCGGCTTCAGGACACCCCCTGACCTCCAAGAAAAAGGCATTCGCGAAGCGAATGCAAGGACGTGGGGGCGCGCTACCGCTTCACGCGGAAGGCGACGCTGCCCGCGTGCGACTCGTGGAAGCTCGCGACGAGGAGGTGGTGGACGCCGGTGTCGCTCGTGAGGCCCTCGAGGTCGGCGGCGCTGATGACGAGGATGCCGCCGGTGCGGCTGATGCCGGCGTTCACGTCGGTCGAGAGGTTGACGCAGATCGAGTTCGGATCGCTGACCGGGTTGCCCGCCGCGCAGAGCTTCCACGGCGTCTCGCAGCCCGTGCCGTCCGTCGTCCACGCGAGCTCGTAGGTCTTGCCGCCGGTGAGGTCGACCTCCTCGCAGAGCGCCGGCGTGACGATCCTCGGAGCGCATCCACCGGTCAGGTTCGGCGCGATCGCCTGCGCCCCGCAGCCTCCCGGCTCACCACTGCTCGACGACGTCGAGCTGGAGCTCGCGCTCCCCGACGTGGAGCCGTCGCCCGACGGCGTGCCGGTCCCCGTGCTGCCTCCCCCGCACGCCACGATGGAGATCGCGAGGAGGACCGACGTAGAGCGCATACGACCAAGCTCGCACCGCGCGTGAGCAGGTGCCTATAGTCATTTCGACGATCCGCGCGTGTCGTCGCGCTCACGCGGCGGCGCGGAGCTCTCGCGCGAGCTCCTCGATGCGCTGGGGCTTGCCCGTCTTCGCGCCCTTCGTGCGCTCGCTGATGCGGCGGAGGACGAGGTCGACCACGATCAGCGCCGCCGCGACGACGAGCGCGTAGGGCCACGTCGCGACGAGGGCCTTCGCGGGGCGCGCCGTGCGCGCGAGCGTCGCGGCGGGGGTCGGGTCGACGCGGCCCTCGCCCGCGCGCGCGAGCGTGTTCGCGAGGTACGTGTTCGCGCCCTCGCCCGTCACCTCCGGCGTGCGGTCCTCGCGGCCGAGCGCCTCCGCCATCAGCGCGCCGCGCGCGTCGCGGGCCCGCGCGATGACGACCGCCTCGCCCTCGGTGCGGCCGATCGCGCGCCAGTGGCCGGGGCCGCGCTGCTCGAGGCGCACGTCGATCTTGTGGGACTCGCCGCTCTTCTCGACCGCGTAGACGTCCATCGCCGCCGGCGCCGAGCCGGGCGCGGCGTCGGGCGGGAGCTCGACGTCGACCTCGACGAGGCGGTCGCGCACGTTGACCGAAGCGTCGGCGCGCCGCGCGTCGCTCTGACGGAGGAGGAAGCGGAGCGACTGGCGGAGGAGCTGCGCCGCGACCGGCGACTTCGCCCACTCGCCGCCCCAACCCTCGTTGAGATCGGTCGCGATCGCGCCCGACTTGCCGAGGCCGTAGCGCCACGTCGCGAGGAGCGGCCGCCCGTCGGGGAGGAGGAGCGCGGTGTCGGCGCCCGAGCGCCGGCCGGTCTCGACGTACGCCTCGAGCGTGGGCAGCTTCGCGGCGTCGACGCCCTCGAGCGCGGGGTGCGAGCCCGCGGCCGCGACCTCTACCTTCTTCTCGCGCAGGTTCGACTGCGCGAGCACGCGCGTCTCGGAGAGGAAGATGCGGCGAAGATCGGCGCCCTCCTCCGTGATGTAGAAGCGGCCGCCCGCCGACGCGGCGAGCCGGCGGAGGAACGGCGTGTCGTTCCCGGCCTCGGCGCCGATCCCCACCACCGTCGTCGTGATCCCCCTCCCGCGCGCGTCCTTCGCGAGCTTCTCCGCGGTCTGGCCCTTGTTCGCGCAGTTGGTCGGCCCGTTCCAGTCGCCGGTGTCGCAGTCCTCCACCTGCTGCTCGCTGTCGTCCGTGTCGCTGAAGAGGATGACGTGACGGATCGGCGTCTTCGCGTCCTTCAGCGCGGCGTACGCGTCTTTAAGTGCAGTGTACACATAAATGCCGCCCCCGCCGGGGCTGACCGCGCGCACCGCGTCGCGGTACTGCGGGAGCCGCTCCTGCGGGCCGAGCGGGACGTCCCAATGCGTCTTCGTGTCGACGCTCGCGAGCGCGACGAGATCGGTCGGGCGCAGCACCTCCGCCGCGCCGAGCGACGCCTCGAGCGCGAGCTCCAGCTTCGTGTGCGAGCCGACCTGCGCCGACATCGAGCCGGAGCGATCGAGCATGATCGCGAGCGCGACGGGCGGGTCCTCCACGTGGCCGCGGTCCTCGATCTCGACCGGGATCGCGCGCGCGATCGGGGTCCCCGCGTACTCCGGCGCGAGGCCGAACACGCCGCCGGTCGTGAGGAGCCCGCCGCCCTGCTGCACGTAGTCGACGAGCGCGGTCTGCGCCGCGCGCGTGAGGCCGCTGTCGTCGGTCGCGGCCGCGGTCACGCGCACGTCGGCGAGGACGACGAGGTCGGCGCCGGAGTAGCTCGCGGGATCGGCCGCGCGATCGAGCGGGAGGCGGCGCGCCTCGAGCCCCGCCGCCTGGAGCGCGTCGGCGAGCACGGGCGGGACGTCGCCGCTCGCGGAGAACACCGCCGCGTACGCCTTGCCCTCGACGCTCACCGCGGTGAGCAGGCTCGGGCTCACCTTCTTGTCGCCGGCGTCGGCTCGCTTCGCCCCGTGCCAGCCGTAGCTCGTCTCGTCCGCGCGCGCCTCGTAGACGTGGACGCCCGGCGGCGGATCGCGATCGACGAGCTCCACGGTGTACACGTCGTTCGACGGCGGTGAGTCTTCGTCGAAGCGGCGGTACGGCGGGTAGTGGCGATGCGGCGGCATCGGGATCCCGTCGCGCGTCCAGCTCACGACGAAGGCGACGCTGGAGCGCACCTCGACGTCGAAGGCGATCGGTTGATGCTCCGCCACGTGCCCCGAGCGCGCGCGGAGCGCGGTGACGAGCGGCGCGGTCGGGCTCGGGCCCGAGATCGGGAGGACGTCGACGCGGATCCCGGCCTCGCTCGCCTTCCGCACCTCCGCCTCGGCGTCGCCGCGGGTGGGACGGAGGTCGCCGAGGAGCACGATGCTGCGGTGGCCCTCGAGCGGGAGCGTCGCGACCGCGAGGCGGATCGCGCTCGCGAGGTCGCTCGCGTTTCCGTCCTTCGCGGGGAGGACCTCGGGCGCGCGCGCGGCTCCGGGCACGGCGAGGATCGCGGGCCGCGCCCCGAACGCGACGACGCCGAGCTTCTCCTTCTCGTGCGCGGCCCACGCCGCCTCGAGAAACTCGTTCGCCTCGGCGACGCCTTCCTTGCCCATGCTCTCGGACGCGTCGACGACGTACATCACGGACTGCTCCGTGCTCGGACGCGTGACGGGCCGGAGCCACGGCGACGCGGCGACGACGCCGATCGCAAGAACACGCACAGCGAGACTGACAAGACGAAGGCTCATGCTCATGCGATCTCCGGGGTCCGGGGCGGCGGAGCGCGCCTCGCGCGCGGAGAGTCCCCGGCGGGGAGAGCTCGAGAGGGGCTGGCCCCTCTCGAACAAGAAAGAGAGAGCCACGCCTCGAACGCGAGGAGGAGGCCGCCGAGGAGCGCGATCAACGCCGGCGGGCTCAGTGGAATTCGCCAGCGCGGCTCGGACGCATCCGGCAGCGCAGCGGCGGGAGCGGCGCCCTCGAGCATGACCTCGTCGCGCGGCACCGTCTTCGCGGAGATCACCTGCGTCGCGCCGCCGAGCTGGGTGAGGACGTTGCCGACGAGGACGGGGAACGCGACCTTGAGCACGAGGTCGCTGCGCTCCAGATCGAGGCCGAGCCAGACCCACGCGTTCTTGCCGCTCCCGCCCGCGATGAGCGCAGGGCCGGCGTCGAGATCGACGAGCGAGCGCGCGCCGTGGGGAGGCGCGCCGACGAGCGCGCGGAGCGACGTGAGCTCGTCGAGCGCGACGCCGCGCATGAGCGGATCCTCCGCCGCGATCGATCGGAGATGCGCCCCCGACTTGTCGGCGTGGTGGGCGTCGATCTCGAGCTCGTCCGCGGCGACGCCGACGTAGAACGCCGGGACCCCGCGCGGACGCCCCGGGCCGTCGCGCAGCACGACCGCGACGTCGCCCGCGTCCTTCGGCGGCGCGCTGTTCGATGCGACGTCGTCGACGTCCGTCACTCCCGCCGCCGAGAGCGCGCGGCTCACGAAGAAGTAGGTCGCGGCGGTGTCTTCCTTGTCGCGCACGAGCGTGACCTTCGGCGGCTTCCGCGCGGTCTCCTCGAGCGAGGCCTCGTCGTCGATCGCGAGCGCGTCGCTCCTCCCGTCGTCGGACGCAATACGGGCGACGAGCTTGCCTCCGCCGCGCAGCGTGACGTTCTCGGTGTGCTCGCCCTGGGCCGGGACGTCGATCGATCGATCCGCGACGACCCGCCCGGCGAAGGTCACGACGAGGCGACCGCGGCGCGGCGACGTCGACGAGGTCGCGACCACGACCGTCGCGTCGCGCTCTTCGTCGTCGCGCGCGTCCGGCGCGGTGCGCGTGAAGAGGCTGACGATCCCGAGGTTGTCGCTCTTCCCGCCCCGCCCGACGACGCGCTGCTCGGTCCAGCCGCCGACGCGGCTCGCCGCACGATCGAGCGGACGATCGGAGAGGACGACGACGCGCGCGTGATGCGCGACGCCGAGGCCCTCGCCGAGGCCGATCGCTTCGTCCATCGCCGCGGTCTCCTTCGCCGCTTCGATCTGCGCGATCGCGCGATCGACGAGCGGCCCCGGCGACGTCGGCGGGAGGAGCACGCGCGCCTCGTCGCCGGCGACGACGATCGCGACGCGGCCGTTCGGACCGAGCGCGGCGACCTCGCGGCGGACGTAGCGGCGCGCCTCTTCGATCGGCGCGCCCGCCATCGAGGCGGAGGTGTCGACGACGTAGACCGCGGTCGCGATCCCCTTCCCGCCCGGCCGCGCGGCCGCGAGCGCGAGGAGGCCGGCGCCGGCGAGGCAGGCGAGGAGCGCGACGAGGCGGCGCACGTTCCGGATGCGGCGGCTCCTCGAGATCGACTTCGCGCCGAGACGCCAGAGCATCGTCGACGGAACGCGCACGACGCGGCGCCGCCGCTTGACGAGGAACGTGATCAGGATCGGGACGAGGAGCCCGAGCGCGGCGAGGAAGATCGGCGCGGCGAGGCTCATGACCGGCCGCCCGCGAGGACGCCGGCGGTGAGCGCGCGCGTCACGATCGTCTCGAAGGGCTCCGCCGTCGTCGTGCGCACGACGGGCGCGTCCAGGAAGCGCGCCGCCTCGTCGATCGACGCGCGGTGCGCCGCGAGCGCGGCGAGGAACCGCTCGCGCGTGCCCGCCGCTGGCATCTCGAGGAGCTCCCCCGTCTCCTCGTCTTCGAGGTCGAGCCCGTCGACGTCGGGCGGATCGACCTCGAACGGCGCGAGCACCTCGACGAGCGCGACGTCGTGGCCGTGTTTCCTTGCTTCACGCGCGCCCGCGAGGACGCCGTGCGGCTCGAAGAAGTCGCTGACGATCACGCAAAGCCCGCGGCCGGGCGCGGCCTCGAGCACGGCGCGCACGGCGGAGGGGAGATCGGTGTTGCCGACAGGCGCGAGCCGATCGAGCGCGGCGAGCACGCGCGGGAGCCCCGCGCGACCGGTCACCGGGCGCACGCCGGCGACGCCGACGCGATCCTCGCCGCCGAGCGCCACCGCCGCGAACCCCGCCGCGATGCGCGCGGCCTGCCTCGACTTCGTGGGCGCGCCGTGGCCCATCGAGGCGCTCTGATCGACGACGAGCGTGAGGCGGAGCGGGGCTTCGTCGGCGACGAGGCGGACGAGGAGCCGCTCGAGCCGCGCGTAGGCGTGCCACGCGATGCGGCGCGTGTCGTCGCCGGCGACGTACGCCCGGAGATCGATCGTCTCGATGCCGGAGCCCACGCGTCGCGTGCGGCGGCGGCCGGCGCGTCGCGCGCTGGCGAGCTTGCGCGCGAGGAGGGTCAACCGCGCGAGGCGCGCGACCATCTCCGGCGCGAGGAGCGACTCGTCGTCGGACATGACGCTCACGTCACCGCGGTCGACTGGAGGATCTGCGCGACGACCGCGTCGGCGGTGAGGCCCTCCGCCTCCGCCTCGAAGCGGAGGCCGATGCGATGACGGAGCACCGTCGGCGCCGCCACCGCGACGTCCTCGATCGCGACCGCGGCGCGCCCCGTCGCGAGCGCGCGCGCGCGGCCGCACGCCATGAGCGCCTGCATCGCGCGCGGACCCGCGCCGTAGCGGCACGCGCGGTGCGCATGCGTCGCGAGGACGAGCTTCGCCGCGTACTGCTCGACGTGCGGCGCGGCCGGGATCGTGCGCGCCATCGCCTGGAGGAACACGAGCTGCTCCGGCGACGCGATCGCCTTCGGGATCGCCGGCTCCTCCGCGCGTGCGCCGATGCGCGCGAGCGTCTCGAGGGAGGGCATCTTCACGATCAGCTTCACGAGGAAGCGATCGAGCTGCGCCTCCGGCAGCGGGTAGACACCTTCCATCTCGATCGGGTTCTCGGTCGCGAGGACGAAGAACGGGCTCGGGAGCGGCAGCGGGCGGCCCTCGACCGAGACGGTGCGCTCCGCCATCGCCTCGAGGAGCGCGCTCTGCGTCTTCGGCGTCGCGCGGTTGATCTCGTCGGCGAGGACGAGGTTCGCGAAGATCGGGCCGCGCCGGAACTGGAGGTCCTTGCCGCCGCCTTCGGTCGCGACGACGAGGCTCGTGCCGAGGACGTCGCTCGGCATCAGGTCGGGCGTGAACTGGATCCGCGCGAACGCGCCGCCGACGAGCTGCGCGAGCGACCGGACGAGGTGCGTCTTGCCGAGACCGGGCGCGCCTTCGAGGAGCACGTGCCCGCCCGCGACGAGCGACTGCACGACGCTCGACACGATCTCTTCTTGTCCGAGGATGATCTCGCGGAGCGCCTGATCGATGCGGAAGATCGCGGCCCGCGCTTCGTGCAGCCGCTGCTCCAGCGTCGCGGGCGGCGGGGGCGCCGACGTATGACGGACCGTCGCCGGCGCGTGGTGGTGGTGGCCATTCGCGTGCCCGTTCGTGTGCGCTTGCGTCGTCATGGACTTCCTTCTTCGCCGGGCCGGATCGATTTGAAGTACCGGCGCACGGTCGGCCGTCGCGCGGCGGGTACGTTGTCTTCACGGAGGCCGTCTTCCACGACCGTGTCGTACGCGGGGAAGATCGCCTTGTAGTCCTTCGGGTCGCCGCCCTTGCCCATGCCTTCGATCACGCTCACCGCCTTCTCGCCTTCCTTCACGTCGGCGCGGGCTTGCAGATCGCCGTTCAGCTTGAGCCGGTCCTTCGGCGCGACCGGCGTGCGATCGCCTTCTTCTTCGCCGCCGCCTGTGCCGCCGGGCTGCCCCTTCTGCTCGTCGCTCTTGGCGTTGGCTCCGCCCGCCTCGCCGTTCTCCTTGCCGCCTTCGGCAGGGTCCTTCCCCTCTCGCGCCTTGCCGCGGAGCGAGCGATCGAGCTCGGCCCCCTTCTCGCCAAGGCGAGACGCGCTCGCGCTCTTCTGCTTCGACGCCGACTCCATCGACGCGAGCTCGCGCTGCGCGCGCTCCATCGCGCGCTTGGCGCCTTCCTTGTCGCCGCGCGCCGCCGCCTCGCGTGCCTCCTTCAGCGCGTCCGCCGCGCGCTGCCACGCTTCCTTCGCCGCGGCCGATCCGGCGCGGCTCGCCGCTTCGCGCGCCGCCTTCTCCGCGCGCTCGAGGCGCTCCGCGAGCTTCGCGAGGTCTTCGGGCGCCGTCGCCTTGTCGATCTCGCGCTCGAGCGCGGCCGCGGACTCGGACGCGGTCGAGGGACGCGCCGTGCTCTCGCTCGGCTGCTTCGCCTCGAGCTCGTCGCGGAGCGCGCGCAGCGACTTCGCGCGATCGCGCTCGTCGGCCTGGAGCGAGCGCTCCGCCTTCCGCATCTCCTCGAGCGCCTCGTTCGCGCCCTTGCGATCGCCGCGCTCGGCCGCCTCCGCCGCGCGCTTCGCCGCCTCGATCATCTGCTGCTCTTGCGGCGACGGCGCCGGCGCGCTCGGATCGGTCTTCGCCGCCGCGACGGCGTTCGCCTTGAGGTCCGCCGCCGCGCTGCGCTCGCTCTCCGTCACCGGCCGCATCGCGCGCTCGACGACGAGCCGATCGATCGCGCCGAAGAGGATCCCCGCCGCCGCGACCGCGATCATGAGGCGAAACCCGCGCGGTCGATCGATCGGCTGCGCGGTGAAGAGGCGCTTCGGATCGATCCCCTCCGTCGCGCGGCGCGCGCGCGCGATCGCGAAGCGCGCCATCTCGTCGTCGCGGCGGTCGCGCTCGAACGCGACGCCGCTCGCGACCACCTCGGCGAGCCCGAGCTCGGCGTCGATCTTCCGCGTCGCGACCAGGAGCGAAGGCCGGCTCCGCCACGCGCGCACGACGATGACCGTCGTCGCGACGAGCGCGCCCGCCGCCGCGAACGCGAGGGCACGAGCGGCCGAGAGCGCCGGCGACTGATACTGGAGCGGCCAGACGAACGGCCGCAGCGCCGCGCCCATGGCGGCGGCGACCGCGACGACCGCGGCGCGCTGTCGGAACGCCGCCCACACGTGCAGGCGACCGAGGCGCCGCTCGGCGGCGGACGCGATCGGCAAGAGAAGCACCTCTTCGTTCATGGATCCCGGTCGAAACGCCCGCAGACGCGGAGCTCTTCCAGCGCCGACACCGCCGGCGCGCTCGAGTTCCTCGGGGCTCGGGGGACGAGTGTGACGACCTAATTCGAGGCGACCTGATCCGGACCCGGCGGGCTCACCGCGTTCGAGAGATCACGAACGGTTCCGGTGGTCACCGACACGACCGGCGCCGGCCAGACCCCGAGCAAGACCACGACGAGGACGAGCGGCCCGACGCTCGCCCACTCGCGGCGCGAGAGATCGGGCAGCTTCTCGCCCTCGACGAGCTTCGGATCGAGCACCCCGAACGCGACCGGCGACAGCGCGGTGAGGTGCGCGGCCGCGACGACGACGAGCGCGATCGCGGCCACGATCGCGAGCGGCGCGTAGCTCGAGAGGACGCCGAGCAGCGCGAGGATCGGTCCCCAAGCACCGCCCATGCCGAGCACGCCCGCCTGCGCGAGCGCCGCCGCCGCGAGCGACACCGTCCACGCCGGCATCCGTCGTGCCACCCCCGCGAGGCGGTTCGTGTCCACCGTCTGCGCGCGCTCGAACGCCGCGGCGGCGAGGAGGAGGAACACGCTGATCGCGAGCGCGCGCGTCGACCCGAGCACGATCGCGCCGGAGAGCCCTTGCGGCGTGAGCGATCCCGCGCCGAGGAACACGAAGCCGGACTGCGTCGTGATCGCCGACGCCGCGATGCGCCGGAGGTCGGTCTGCCCGAGCGCCGCGAGCGCGCCGTACGCCGAGGTGACCGCGCCGATCGCGACGATGACGCCGGAGGCCCAGCGCATCCCCTCCGGGAGCACGAGGCACCCGAGGCGCAGGAACGCGCAGACGCCGACGAGCGGGAGCGCGGTCGCGATGAGGATGCCGCTCGACGCCGGCGCCTCCGCGAGGACGTCGCCGAGCCAGCGATGGGCGGGGAACGCGGCGACGAGCAGCGCCGCCGCGGCGAGGACGACGACGAAGAGCACCTTCGCGAACGTGCCGCCGAAGGTGGTGCGCGAGAGCTCGGGGATGCTGAACGTCCGCGTCACCGACGTGCCGTCGACGAGGAACGTCGCGTCGGCGTGACGCGAGAGCAGGATCGCTGCGACGAGCAAGAGCGCGATCGCGGCGAAGCCGGGCAGCGCGAGCCGCAGCGCCGCGGTCTTCCGCTTGCCGCCGCCCCACATCCCGACGAGGAAGGTCGCCGCCGCGACCGCGACCGCGGCGAAGAGCACGAAGAGGAGCGCGTCCATCGCGACGATCGCGCCGTTGAACGCGGCGTCGAGCACGAGGAGCGCGCCGAAGTGGCCGCCCGGACCGCGCTCGGGGCCGCGATCGAAGATGACCGCGAGGAGCACGACCGCGCTCGTCACGAAGAGCGCGTTGGCCGCGATCCCGTCGACGCCGAAGAAGATCTCGAGGCCGATCGGACGCACCCAGACGATGTGCTCGATGAACTGGAGCCCGTCGTTGCCGTCGATGCGGGAGAGCTCCGGCACGAAGCTGCGATACACGTACGCCGTGAACACGCACTGCGCCGAGAGCGCGACGATCGCGAGCGCGCGCGACGTCGGCGCGTCGCCGCGCGCGAAGATCGCGGCGAGCGCGCCGAGGATGGGCAGGAGCAGGATGACGGAGAGGAGCCGCGACTCGAGCGGGCCCCCGAGGCCGCGCATCTGCGCGCGCACGCCCATCGCCACCTCGCCCGACTCCTCGTCGGAGCTCGTGACGACGATGTGGCCGAAGAGCTGCCGCACGCGCGTACCGTTCTCCGGCATCCATTGCACGATCGCGCGGCGCGTCGCCCCCGGCGCGATCGTGATCGGGATGCTGCCGTCGGTGAGGCGCGCGACGAGCTTGGGCGGGACGCGCGGATCGGCGGGGTCGGCCCGCGGCGCGATGCGCGAGACGACGAGCGGCTCCTTGCCGTCGTTGACGATCGCGAGCTCCGCCGACCACACCTCTTCCCTCGCCCCCGGCTCCGCGCGGAGCTCGATCGGACCGCGGCCGCCGCCCGGCGCGGCGAGGCGAACGGTGCCGGCGCGCCGCACGTCGTCCGCCCGCGCGCTGCCGCCCGCGAGCGCGAGGAGCGCCAGCGCGACGAGCAGGGAGCGGAGGACGGTCCACATCGTCAGCCCAGGACCAGCGCGGAGAGGACGACCGCCGCGAGCGTCGCGACCATCGCGAGGAGGAGGCCCGTCCAGATCGGTCCGCCCTCGGCCGCTTCGTCGTCGCCCTCCGCGACGGACTTGCCGCGGACGCGCCGGTAGAGATCGCCGAACGCGGCGGGCACGTCGTCGATGATGCGCGTGTCCATCGACTGCACACCTCGATGGAGGAACCCCATCACGCGGCCGATGCCGCGCGCGAGGAGCGCGAGCAGATCGTACGGACGGCCGAGCGCGAGGAGCCACGCCGGCGCGTCGGCCGACATGTTCGCGCGCCGCCCGAGGACCGCGCCGCCGCTCGCGGCGATGACGGAGAAGACGATGCCCGCGATCGCCATCGCCTGCGGCGCCGCCGGCGCGGGGGCGGCTCCGACGAGGCGC
The DNA here is from genome assembly GCA_019637155.1 of Labilithrix sp. Taxonomy (NCBI): domain Bacteria; kingdom Pseudomonadati; phylum Myxococcota; order Polyangiales; family Labilitrichaceae; genus Labilithrix; species Labilithrix sp. The sequence continues at coordinate 94,349 of JAHBWE010000021.1, forward strand.
CGCGCGAACGGCGCGGTCGAGCCGCCGTAGAGCGAGCTGCCGACGCCGAGCACCGCGCCGCCGGCGAGCGCGACGATCGAGAGGACGACCACGACCACACCTTGTCCGCGCGCGCGCCGGCCGTCGCGCGCGCGGCGGCTCGGCGCGGCGGCGTTGATCACGACGAGGTCGTAGACGCGGTACGCGGCGAGGGACGCGACCGCCGCCGCGACGACGAGCGCGGACGCGACGAGCGCCATCACGACCGCCCACGCGACGCTGCCGGTCGCGGCGGAGGAGAGCGCGACCGTGATCGCGAGGACGAAGCCGGCCGAGGCGCCGGTGCCGGGGAAGAGCCCGACCGCGGCCGCGCACGCGACGCCGAGCCAGCGCGCGTCACGCTTCGCCTCCAGCGCCGCGAGCGCCCCCGCGACGGCGACGAGCGACGTCGACGAGAGCACGAGCCCCGCCGCCGCGTCGCCGAGGGAGATCGCGGCGAGCGCGAGCGCCGCGGTCGCGGCGAGGATCCCGCGGAGCGCCTTGTGCTCGTCGTCGATGCACGCCGCGCGCGCGGCGAGGACGACCGCGGTGACGACGCCGATCGCGGCGACGATCGCGCCTTCGAGGCCCGCCGGATCGCCGATCCCCGGCGCGAAGCGGAGCGCGAGGTAGACCGGCGGCAGCGCCTCGAGCACCGACGCGATCGCCGACGGTCCGCTCCGGCTCGCGAGCGCGTACACGTGCGCGAGGCCTCCGACGAGGACGAGCAGGAGGATCACGATCGACGAGCGGAGGCCCACGATCATGCGACCGGCGAGCGTCGCGCGCACCGTCTCGAGCGCGCCGTTCGTCGCGAGGCGCGGGACCGCGACCTGATCGTCGAGGACGCGGAGGCTCGCGGTCGGGCCGTACGGCGCGAGCACGTAGGCGCGCCCCGCGCTGAGCCCCACCCGCGGGACGACGACGTCGGCCGACGCCGCCCCGCGCTGGACGCGGAACGTGTACACGCCCGGCTGGACGAGCACCGCGAACGGCGCCGCGATCGGCTCGCCGGGGAAGTCGGTGTCGTCGGCGGAGACGCGCGCGCCCGCCTCCGTCGTCATCGTGAGCATCGCCTTGTCGGGCGAGTCGGACGGCTGTCCCGTCGCGACGAGGACGAACCGCGGCGCGCCGTCCGAGTCGTAGCCTTCGGGGCCGAACGCGCCGCCGAGCGACCAGAACAGGAAGATCATCCCGACGAGGACCGCGACGTTGCCGGCGCTCGCGCTCACGTTCGCCGAGAAGCTGCCGCCGCGCGCGAGGCCCCACGCCCCGATCGAGAGGAGGCCGAGGCCGACGAGGATCGGCGCGAACCCGTCGCCGACGACGAGCGCCATCGCGCCGGTGGTCAGGAGGCCCGTCCACGCGAGGCGCGGCCCGGTGCCGGGGCGCGAGGACCACGACGTCTGCAGCGTCGAAGCGCACGCGACGAGCGCGACGACGACGCTGAACGTCGCGCTGCGCGGATCGACCGCGACGTCGAGCGCGAGGTCGAGCTGTCCGAGCCGCGCGAGCGCGGCGACGTGCTGCACGAACACGTAGCCGTGCGGGAGCAGCGCGAGCTTGACCGCGATGACGACGGCGAGCCCCAACGTGCCCGCCGCGCCGGTGATCGCGACGATCGGCGCGATGACGCCCTCGCGCAGATCGGTCGCCGGCGAGACGCTCGTCGGGCGCGCGAAGACGGACGCGAGCAGCGTCCAGAGGAGCGGGAGCGCGACGAGGCCCACCAGCATGAAGACCGGCTGGACGAGCGCGAGCGAGCCGGTCGTCTCGAACATTGGGAGGCGGCCGATCTTCTCGCGATTTTGGGCCCAGATAAAGGCTAGATGAAGGGGCTCGCGTGGGGCTCCGGACGCCCGATCGCGGCCCGAACCCGAAGCGCGATCCGCAAGGAAAACAGGGTGACGAGCGCGACGAGCGTGGCCCCGATCGCGGTCTCCACCGCGACGTTGGGGACGACGCGACGCGAGAGCGCGACGAGCGCGCCGCCGAGCACGAGGCCGGGGACGAGCGCGCGGAGGAGGACGCGCCGCGTGGCGGGGGCGTCGAGGCTCGTCCCGACCCGCCGCGCGCCGAGGCAGAGCGCGGTCATGAGCCAGGTCTTCAGCGTGAAGAGGGCGGCGCCGGCGAGGAGCATCGGCTTCGCGCTCGGGATCTGCCAGCCGCCGAGGAACACCGCGACGCCGAGCGAACACGCGAAGAGGACCGCCGCGCGATCGAGGCTCGCGTCGGACGGCGCGCGGGAGCGGAGGAGCGCGATCACGGTCGCGAAGTACACGACCGCGAGGACGGCGCAGGCGGGGTGGCGCGTCGCCTCGACCTGCCACGGCAGCGCGCCCTGGAGGCGGACGATCTCGGAGAGCTCGATCGCGCCGATCTGCGCGAACGCGAGCGCGAGCGCGGAGGCGAGGACGAGCAAGACGAGCAGCGTCTCGAAGACGGCGCGGACGACGCCGCCCGCCCCCTTCGCCCGCGCGACGCGCGACGAGACGAAGAGCACCGCCGCGGCGGCGAAGAGCGCGACCGCGTCGACGTCGCGCCCCACGATCCACGGCGTCAGCGCGAACGCGGCGAGCGCCGCGGTCACGAGGACGGAGGCGGCCGCGCCGGTGCCGGCGCCGAACAGCGCGCGCGCGGCGCCGCCGAAGCTCGTCCTCCGCAGCTCGCTCGCGATGCGGAGCTCGAGGGTCGCGAGGACGGGCGGTCCCGGCAAGACGAGGAGGATCAGGATCGCGAGCGCGAGCCCGACGAGGAGGAGCGCCGGCGCGTATTCGGTCGGCACGCGCTCGCCCGAGTAGTCGAGGAGCGACACCGTCGTCGTGTCTTCGATCCCGGATTCGGTGTGCTTGATCGTGAGCTCGGCGGAGCGCGCGGAGGCGGGCGCGACGTCGGCGATCGCGAGCGCGTGCACGCCGTCGACCGCGACGAGCACGTCACCGGTCTGCATCCCGGCGCGCTCCGCGGGCGAGCCCGGTCTCACCTGCTCGGCGGGGATGCCGCGCGGCGACGGCGCGCCGGGCGTGATGCCGAGGAACTCGAGGAGGCGCGCGCCTTCGGTCGTCCGCGCGTCGAGCACGGTCGCGCGGATCGACGACGGCTGCACGTCGATCGTCGCGCCGCGCAGGCGCCCCACGAGCGGCGGCGCGGTGGGATCGTTGGACGCGAAGGAGATCCGGACGTCGCCCTGGAACGTCGCGTGCGACGCGCGATCGCCGCGACCGCACAGCCGCTCGGCGAAGCTCTCGCGGACGACGACGTCCATGCGATCGGGCGCGGCGACGACGCCGTCGGCCTCGATCGTGAGGTGCGTGAGCGGCGGCTCGCCGGGGCGGAACGCGGTCCCTTCGAGGACGAGCTTGCCGGTGCGGCCCTGCGGAAAGCCGGCGCCGTGGACCTCGATGCGATCGCCGGGCTCGACCTCCTTCGGCGCGAGCTCGGTGACCTCGACGAGCGGCGGCGCGACGGTCCGCTCGCATCCCGCGAGGACGACGAGGAGCGCGGCGAAGAGGACGAGGAGGCGCAAGGCTCCTCCGGTCATAAAGGAGGGCTCGCATCCGCGCGACTTTTCGGCGAAAGCGACTACATTCGCCGGCCGTGGCTACCCCGAACGTCTACGCCGTGATCATGGCCGGCGGCGCCGGCACCCGCTTCTGGCCGGCCTCGCGCAACAAGCGCCCGAAGCAGCTCCTCCCGCTCGCGGGCAAGAGCGACGAGCCGCTGCTCGCCGCCACCGTGCGGCGGCTCGCGCCCCTCGTCCCCGCCGAGCGCGTGCTCGTCGTCACCGGCGAGCACCTCGCGGACGGCACCGCGCAGGCGCTCCCCGGCGTCCGCCGCGACCACATCCTCTGCGAGCCCGCCGCGCGCAACACCGCGCCGTGCATCGCGTGGGCGAACGCGACGATCGCGCGCCTCGATCCCGACGCGGTGGTGATGGTCCTCCCGAGCGATCACTTCATCACCGACGAGAGCGGCTTCCAGGGCGTCCTCGCGACCGCGATCGCGACCGCCGCGCGCGGCCACGTCACGACGGTGGGGATCGTCCCGACGCGCCCGGAGACGGGCTACGGCTACATCGAGGTCGGGGCGGAGCTCTCCGACGCCGCGCCCGCGCGGAAGGTCGCGCGCTTCGTCGAGAAGCCGGCCCGCGCGAAGGCGGAGGAGTTCCTCGCCGCGGGGCCGACGAAGTACTTGTGGAATGCAGGCATGTTCTTCTTCCGCGTGAAGGACATGGCGGCGCTCCTCGAGCAGCACCTCCCCTCGGTCGCGGCGGGCGTCGCGAAGATGGGGACCGATCCGGCGAAGGTGAAGGAGGTGTTCCCCACGCTCGAGAGCGTATCGATCGACGTCGGCGTGATGGAGAAGGCCGGCGACCTCGCGGTGGTGCCGGGCGACTTCGGCTGGAACGACGTCGGCAGCTGGCAGTCGGCCTGGGAGCTGGCCCCACACGACGCGAGCGGCAACGCGCTCGGCCCGAGCGACGTCGCGATCGACGCAAAGGGCAACCTGCTCCGCGGCACCTCGGGCAAGACGATCGCCGTCGTCGGCGTCGACGACCTCGTCATCGTCGAAACCGACGACGCGATCCTGGTCCTCCCGCGCGAGCGCGCCCAGGACGTAAGGCTCATCGTCGACACCCTGAAGACCCAGGGCCGCACGACGCTGCTCTGAACGAGCTCGCAAACACGGCCTGCAGCCCGCAGCAACGACGGCGAGCTGTTCCTCGTCGCCGTCGCTCTACGTCGACGAGCAACCCGGCTGCGTCGTCGTGAGCCCCGCGGTGACGGAGGCGACCTCGGACGAAGCGCTCGCCACCTTCACGCGCGAGCTCTTCGAGCGTTGCGACCGCGCCCTCGCCGCCATCTTCGACCGCTTCGTCGCGCCCGACGCCGCCACGAGCGCCGCCTCGCGAACGCCGTCATCCACGACATCGCGCTCCGCGCGCGAGAGCATCGACGTCCGCTCGTCGCGTTCATCGGCTTCGGGTTTCACGACGCCGGCCGCGCGACGGCGAAGGCCGGCGCCGGATGTTCTGAGCGGGCGACGGCGCGACGAGATATCGTGGCGCTCGATGGTGCTTCGATACCTTGCGGCCGTTCTCGTGACCACGTCGGCGCTCGCGGGCTGCTCGAGCGACGAGCCGCCCCCTGCGCCGAACGGCGGCGCCGATGCGAGCGCGGCGAACGACGCCGGCGCACCGTCGCGCTGCAGCGAGCTCAGCGCCGAATACGCCGCGGTCCCCACCGTCGCGAGCCACGTCGCGTGCGCGCGGGACGAGGACTGCACGTTGATCCGGAACGGCATCTGCAACTGGACCGGCGAGCTCGCCGTGAACGCGAGCGGCGCCGACGCGGGGGCCACCATCGCCGCGACGTACCGCGCGGAGGGATGCAGCTCGCTCGACTGCGGAAGCGGCGGCGGGCAGACCTTCGACCCCGCCTGCCGCGAGCAGGCGTGCGTCCGCGTCTTCCCCGACGGTGGAGTCGTTCCGCGGCGCTGAGCGAGCGCAGGAGATTCAGAGGAGCGAGCTGCACTCGCGTTCGAGGTCGCCCGCGAGGCCGCCGCTGTAGCCGCCGTGGATGAACCGCACCACGCCGGCCTTGTCGACGATGAAGATGCTCGCGTCGGTCGGCGGCCTGTAGCGCGTCTGCGCCGACTTCGTCTCGTCCCAGCCGACGTCGAACGTCGCGCCCATGTCGCCGCTGACGCGCGCGACGTCCATCACGTCCTCGTCGGTCGCGATCGCGCTGACGACGAGGCCGCGGCCGGTGTAGCGCTTCTGGAGATCGGAGAGCACCGGCATCGCGTCCTTCGCGCCGGCGGAGCTCGTCGACCAGAAGAACAGGAGGTTGACCTTGCCCTTCACGAGGCGAAGACGATCGCCCGTGTTGCGGCTCGCGTTCATGACGTCGAAGTCGGGCGCGAGATCGCCGACGCGCACGTTCCCGTTGCTCGCCTTCGCCGCCGGTCGGTCCGGCGCCTCCGGCGGCAGGTTGGACTCGCAGCCGAGCGCGAGCGCCGCCGCCGCGAGCACGGCCGCCGCGAGCGCGACTCCCCCGCGCCACATCATCCGGCCAGGAGCTGCTTCGCGATGACGATGCGCTGCACCTCGCTCGTGCCCTCGCCGATCTCGCAGATCTTCGCGTCGCGCAGGTGCCGCTCGACGTGGAACTCGCGCGTGTAGCCGTAGCCGCCGTGGATCTGGAGCGCCTTGTTGCACGCGCGCGACGACGCCTCGCTCGCGAAGAGCTTCGCCATCGAGGCCTCCTTCGTGAACGGCCGCTTCTGGTCCGCGAGCCACGCCGCGCGGTAGGTGAGGAGCGCCGCGGCGTCGAGCTCGGTCTTCATGTCGGCGAGCATCCACTGCACCGCCTGGAACTCGGCGATGGGCTTGTTGAACTGCTTGCGGTCCTTCGCGTACGAGACCGCCATGTCGAGGACGCCGTAGCCGAGGCCGAGCGCCATCGCCGCGATCGAGATGCGGCCGCGATCGAGGATCTTCATCGTGTCGGTGAAGCCTTGATCGACCTCGCCGATGCGCTGCTCGTCGGACACGACGACCTCGTCGAAGGTGAGCTCCACCGTGTCGCTCGAGCGGCAGCCGAGCTTCTCGAGGTGCTTCGACGCGGTGAAGCCCTTCGTCCCGTGCTCGACCACGAACGCGGTGATGCCCTTCTGCTTCGCGACGTCCGGGTTCGTGCGCGCGAGCACGACGCAGAAGCCGCCGACGCTGCCCTGCGTGATGAACATCTTCGTCCCGCTCAAGACCCAGTCGTTCCCCTCGCGCCGCGCGGTGGTGCGGAGGCCCGCGGAGTCGCTCCCGCTCCCCGGCTCCGTGAGCGCCCACGCCGCCAGCCACTCGCCCGTCGTCGCCTTCGACAGGTACTTCTTCTTCTGCGCCTCGTTCCCGAACGAGAGGATGTGCCCCGTGCCGAGCCCGTTGTGCGAGGCGACCGTGAGCGCGAGCGAGCCGTCCGCGCGCGCGATCTCCTCGACGCAGATCGCGTAGCTCGTCATGTCCATCCCGGAGCCGCCGTACTCCTCGGGGATGCGGATGCCGAGGAGCCCGAGCTCCGCGAGGCGCGGCACGATCTCCTTCGGGAAGCGCTCCTCTTCGTCCCACTTCCGCGCGTTCGGCAGGACCTCCTTCTGCGCGAAGTCGCGCACGGTCTTACGAAGGAGCTCGTGGTCTTCGGAATGGGAAAAGTCCATGACGGACCAGGCATTTAGGAGCCCCGGCGACCGGCGTCAACGCACCTGCGTGCAGGCCCGCTCCGGCGCCGGAAGCCCCGCCGCCGGGAGGCAGTGATACCGCGTCGGGCAGCGGTCCCCGGACCCGCACGGCCGCGAGCAATAACTGCGCGCGTCGTCGGTGAGGCAGATGCCCGCCGCGCAGTCCGCGCCGGACGTGCACGGCCCGCCGATGTCGCTCGCCGGCTTCGATTTGCTCCCTCGCTTCGCCGCCTTCAAGGCGGGGTTCTTCGCGCCGGCGTCGGTGCGCTCCTCGAGGTCGATCTCCCCGACGCGCGCGAACGCCTCCTCCATCAGCCACGCGTAGGTGTCGACGCGCGTGTAGATGTTGTGCACGTCCTCGCCTTCGCAGTCCGGGCCGCCGCGCGAGACGACGCCGATGATCTCGCCCGTGTCCTCGTCGACGGCGGGCCCGCCCGAGTCGCCGAGGCACGTCGCCTCCCCGACCGTGAACTCCGCCGTCGTCACGTCGAGCACCGGCACGTGCTCGCGGAGGAGCTTCTTCCCGCGGTCCTCTCCGTTCGGTCCGCCGAAGCCCACCGCGCGGATCCGATCGCCGGCCGCGGGCCCGCGCGCGCGCAGCGGCGCCGCCTTCGCGACGACGACGGGCTCGTCGAGGACGAGCACGGCGATGTCCGCCTCGCACAGCGTCACGCCGCCGGGCGAGACGATCGCGATCCCGCGCGCGAGCGGCCGCGCCGCGCCGATGTCCTCACCGACCAGCACCGCGAGATCGCGCGGATCGCGATCGGAGTAGACCTGCACGCCGGGCGCGGGACACTCCACGACCTTCGCCGTCTTGCTCACGCAGTGCCGCGCGGTGAGCACGAGCCGCGGCGAGATCAGCGTGCCGGAGCAGAGCCCGCTCTCGCCGATCCGAAGCGCGACGACCGACGGATCGCGCCCGCGCGAGGGCACCCCGCGCAAGAGCTCGACGCGATCCGCGACGACGCCCGGCCCCGCGTCGGCCGGCGCGTTCTCCATCACCCGCTCGATCGCCGACTCGCGCTCCGCCGCCGGCGAGCACGCCAACCCGACCACCGCGACCACCGCGACAACAAGAAACCCAAGACGACGACGAAGACCCATGACCACCTCCGCCCGCGCCCAAAGCACTCACCGCGCCAACGTCCGCGCCACGGAATCACGCCCCTTTTCGGCGCCAGAGCCTGGCCCGGGCCAGAACGGGCCAGGCCAGGGGCCAGGGAAAGGCTACGTTGAAGGACGTGAGCACGGCGCGCCGCCTCCACTACGACTACTCCGAGTACCTGAGGGCGCTCGAGATGAGCGAGCTTCGGCTCGAGTATCGGGAGGGGACCATCTATGCCATGGCGGGAGGCACGCCGGCGCATGCCGAGCTCAGCGCGGCGATGATCGGACAGCTCTACGCTCGCCTTCCGAAGGGATGTCGCGTGGCCACGTCGGACATGAAGGTCCGCGTCGAGGCGACCGAGCTCAGCACCTTCCCCGACGGGGTCGTCGTATGCGGCGAGCGCGAGGTCGCGCTCATCGATCCCAACGCGATCACGAACCCGATGCTCCTCGTCGAGGTCACGAACAAGTCCACGGAGGACTACGATCGAGGCGACAAGCTGAGTCAGTACAAACAGCTCGACTCACTCGCTTCGGTGGTGTTCGTTTCCCACCGCTCGCGGAGGCTCACGCTGGTGGAGCGCACGAGCGCAGGGTGGAGCGAACGTGACTTTCGCGGAGGCGAGGTGATGAAGGTCCTCCGTCCCGCGATCGAAATCGCGGTCGACGACCTCTACGACGGCATCGCGCTCGATCCCCAGTAAGTCAGAACCCGCGGTCGACCGGCTCGAGGTTGATCCTCACCTCGCGCGTCTGGTTGGGGGCGACGTTCACGGAGTAGGAGCGCTTCACGCCGTTGGCGCGGGCTTCGATGCGGTGTGGGCCCACGGGCACCGGCACGCCGACCAGGTTGCCTGGTGAGAGCGGCGCGCCGTTGTCCGTGATCCAGTCGCAGCGTGGTGTGCAAAGAACCGTGATCGCGCCCATCTCCGGCTTCGGCGGGGCCTCGGCGCTCGCGGAGGGCGGCGGCGCCGCGGAAGGCGCCGGCTCCGCCGACGGCGTGGTCGCCGCCGCGACGGGGACGACCGAGGCCGCCGGCGGCGCGACCGACGCGGACGCCGACGCCGACGCGATCGGCGCCGGCTCGGAGCGGCGCGTGACGAGGTTCAGCGCGAGGAGCACGACGAGCGCGACGCCGAGCATCAGCCCAGCGCCGGCGGCCGCGGCCTTGATGGTGGAGAGCTCGCCGCCCGCGCCCACCGCCGCGCGCTTCTTCCGCCGCGACGGCAGTCCCGCGACGGTCGGGAGGTCCACGGTGGTGATCGCGTCGTCGATGCCGAGCGAGCGGAGCTTCTCGCTGAGCTGCTCCTCCGCCTCCGTCAGCGCGTCGAGCTCGGTCCGCAGTTTCGCGATCGCCGCGCGCATCGCCGCCACGCGTTGCATCACCTCGCCGTCCATGGAGGCGGAGCCTAGCGCGAGTCCGCGCCTGTGACCGCCGGTTCTCGGCTGCTTTGCGGAGCGATGGATTCACAGCCGAGGCACGGTCCCCGACATTTCGGCATTTCTCGCGGATCGGCGGCAAGTACGTCGATTGCAAGAGTCCCCTCGTCGATGCGGTTGGCGGTCGTTGCGGCTCTCGTGTGTCTCTGTCTGTCCGCCTCCCAGAATGCCGCCGCCGCCCCGCATCGACACCCTGACGAGATCGCGGACGCCGGAGCCGACGCCGAGCCCGAACCCGAGCCCGAGCTCGCCGATGCAGGCGCGGACGCCGACATCGACGCCGCCCCGCCGCCGGCCCCGATCGTCGTGACCCCCGGCCACCGGCCGACGACGGAGCCCGAGCCGGAGCCCGCGCCCGCGCCGCCGCCGAAGCCGATGCCGCTCCCCTACACCTCGAGCCCGGCGTCCAACGACACCGTCTACTACTACGAAGGCGAGAGCTGCAGCGGAAGCGGCGGAGGCGGCGGCTACTACGACGACGGCTACAGCGACGACAGCTGCAGCGGCTCCGCCACGAGCTACGACGACGACGATCCCTACGTCTCGTCGGGCGACGACGACGACGACGACGACGATGACGACGACAGCAGCGGGAGCTGGCTCGGCGACGATGACGACGACGACGACGGAAGCATCGACATCGAGTGGGGCGACGACGACGATGACGACTCCGAGTCGTTCAAGCGCCGGCTCGACCAGCGCGAGCTCCAGAAGAAGCTGGAGCTCGAGAAGCGGCAGCTCAAGCCGCTGACGCAACGCCGCCCGGCGAGCCCCGTGTCGCGGCTCGTGCTCCTCGGCGTCCTCGTCGCATTCCCGCTCCGGCGCCGCTTCCGTTCGCTCTAGTCTGGCGGCATGCATGTCGTCGTGACGGGAGCGTCGAGCGGAATCGGTGAGGCGATCGCGCGCGAGTACCTCGCGCGTGGAGCGAAGGTCACCCTCGTCGCGCGGAGGAAGGGCCACCTCGAGAAGATCGCGACCGCGGGCGCGGATCGCTCCCACGTCGTCAGCGCGGACCTCTCCGATCCCGACGCGGCGTGGGCCTGGCTCGACGACGCGGAGCGCGCGCTCGGTCCGATCGACGTGCTCGTGAACAACGCCGGCGTCCAGATCGTGAAGCGCGTCGTCGACACCGACTGGGCGGAGGCGGAGCGCATGATGCGCCTCGACCTCCTCGTCCCGCTGCGCCTCACCACCCTCGTGCTCCGCCGCATGATCCCGCGACGCTCCGGCGCGATCGTCGACATCGCGTCGCTCGCCGCGCTCGCCCCGACGCCGGGCATGTTCTTCTACAACGCGGCGAAGGCCGGCCTCGCCGCCGCGTCGGAGGGGCTCCGCGCCGAGGTGAAGCCGCACGGCATCCACGTCGTCACGGTGTACCCGGGCCCGGTCACGAGCGAGCTCGAGGCCGCGGCGCGCGCGGCGTACGAGGACCGCGTCACCGCGCGCAACGTGCCGACCGGATCGCCCGAGGTGCTCGCGCGCATGATCGCGGACGCGGTCGCGAAGAAGCGCCCGCGCGTCGTGTACCCGCGCCTCTACGGCGCCACGCGCCACTTCCCGAACGCCACCCGCTGGGCGCTGGACGCCCTGACCCCGCCGCTCAAGAGCTGAGCGCCCTCACCGGCGCGGGGTGACGCTTTGCAGCGGGAGCGACGCCGGGCGGTCGCCCTCCTCTTCGCGGCGGCCGAGGAGCAGGTACGTCTTCATCTCGCCCTTGCCCTTCACGCTGATCGTGCCGCGCTCCTCGTAGTCGAAGGCGTCCTTCGTCGCCTCGTAGGTCGCCTCGCTGACCTGGATCGCGCCCGGCACGCCGTGCGACTCCATCCTGCTCGCGGAGTTCACGGTGTCGCCCCAGACGTCGTAGATGAACTTCTTCTTCCCGATCACCCCCGCGATGACGGGCCCGCTGTGGACGCCGATGCGGATGCGGATCGGCTCGTCCGCCTTCGCCGCGAGCTCCGCGATCACGTCGCGCATGCGCAAGGCCATGTCGCAGACGGCCTCCGCGTGGTCCTTGCGCGGCGTCGGCACGCCGCCCGCGACCATGTACGCGTCGCCGATCGTCTTGATCTTCTCGAGGCCGAGCGCCTCCGCGACGTCGTCGAACTTCGAGAAGACCTCGTCGAGCCGCGTCACGATCGTCTTCGCGTCGAGGCGGCTCGACATCTCGGTGAAGCCGACGATGTCGCTGAAGAGGACGGTCACGCCCTCGAAGCGGTCGGCGATCGTCTGCTCCGGCGCCGTCTTCAGGCGCTCTGCGATGCGGCGCGGCAGCACGTTGAGGAGGAGCGACTCGCTCCGCATCCGCTCCGCCTCGAGCGCGATCATCTGGTCGCTGATGACGCGCTTCTGCAAGAACGCCATCCGGCTCTGCACCTCGAGCTGCCGCGCGGCGAGGACGCCGATCGTGCCGAGCGTCGTCAGCGCCATCACCCACGAGAACCGGTACGTGCCCGCCGAACGCGCGAGCGCCGCGTCGAGCGCGAGGTAGAGCACGATCGAGAGCGCGGTGTAGATCGCCTGCGTGCGCACGTTCATGCGCGCGAGGAACGGCCCGAGCGTGACGAAGACGACCGCGTACGACGTGTAGATGAACGCCCCGCCCCCGTGCGCGATCGCGCCGATCCAGAGGACGACCGTGTTCACCGCGAGCCCGAAGACGAGCATCGCGGGCTGATGGCGCTCCGGCCTTCGGTTCCGGAAGAGGAAGAGGAGGATCAGCGCCGCGACGGGGCCGAAGAACGCGTAGCGGATCAGCCACGCTCGATCGCGCACCTCCGGCACGACGAGCGCGTCGTGCACCCCGTACGAGAGCATCGCCGCGGTCGCGATCGCGATGCTGAACCGCGTGTAGCGCCGGACCGTGAGCTCGAAGTGCTCCTTCTGGAACGCGCGCTCGAGGATCGGATCCGCGAGCATGCCGCTCGTCCGCGAGAGCTTCGGCAGCTCCGTCACCCCCGGCGGAAACGACTCACGCAGCACCGTGCGTAGATTACGCGCGCGCGACGATGTTCGTCTTCACCCAGTCGATGATCGACTCGAGGGTGGTGCCGGGCGTGAACACGCCCTTCACCCCTGCGGAGCGGAGCCGCTCGAGGTCACCCTCGGGGATGATGCCGCCGCCGAAGACGACGACGTCTTCCGCGCCCTTCGCCTTCAGCGCCTCGATGACGGCGGGGAACAGCGTGTTGTGCGCGCCGCTCATGATCGAGAGGCCGACGCCGTCGACGTCCTCCTGCACCGCCGCGTTCGCGATCATCTCCGGCGTCTGGTGGAGGCCGGTGTAGATCACCTCGAAGCCGGCGTCGCGCAGCGCGCGGGCGACGACCTTCGCGCCGCGATCGTGGCCGTCGAGCCCAGGCTTCGCGACGAGGATGCGGACCTTGCGCGTCTCGGTGGACATTACCGGCGTCTTATCGTCCGCCGCGCCCGTGCTGTCAAATCGGGGTTGCTCCGCGCGAGGCTCGTCCCGCAGCGCGGCGCCGGCTCACCTCCGCGCTCGCGCCAGCACGGATCGGAGAAGAGCGCGACCGGCCCCTCGTCGTCCTGCGCGAGCTGCTCGAGGATCGCGGCGTCGGCGGCGGGGTCGACGAGCCGCGTTGCGATCGTCGGCACGCTCTTCCTGTCGTCGGCGTGCGAGTTCTCGGTCCAGGTGAGGTGGAAGCCCCAATCGAGCCGCGGCGCCGCGCCGGAGAGGTCGAACGTCAGGTCCGCGATGACGCCGAGCCGCGTCCACCCGTTCACGCAGACGAGGCGCCGGTTCTCGCGCAGCACGGGGAACATCGACGGCTTCCACGACTCGCCCTGGTTCGAGACGAGGTTCCCGACCGACGCGAAGATCGGCACGTCGCGTCCGTCGCGTGCATGATGCACGAGCACGGGCGAGGCGACGTGCGGGTGATGGAGCACGACCGCGTCCGCGCCGGCGTCGGCCGCCCGCCGCGCGAGCGCGAGGACGCTCGGGGTCTGCGGCTTGTACTCCGCGCCGCCGTGGACGATCGCGATCGTCGCGTCGCACGCCGCGCGCGCCTGCGTGAGCGCCGTCACGAAGCGCGCCCTCCCCGCCGCGCTCTCGGGCGCCACCGCGAGCCGCACGCTCCGCGCGCACCCGCCCTCCGCGTTCACGAGCGTCGTCCACGCGATCGCGCACACCTTCTTGCCGCCGCCCTCCGCGACGACGCGCGGCGCCCACGGATCGCCCTTCATGTCGCCGCCGAGCGTGACGAGCCCGGCCCCGGCGCTCGCGGCGAGCGTGGCCTCGACCCCTTCGTAGCTCAGGTCGCACGCGTGGTTGTTGGCGACGGAGACCGCGCGGATCCCGACCCCCGGCAGCGCCCCGAGCCACGAAGGCGGGGCGGCGTACGCGAGGCGAAACGCCTTCTTCTCGAGGTCCCCCGTCGCGGCCTCGTAGTTCGCGATCACGCCGTCCGCTTCCCCGAACAACGGCGCGAGCGGCGCGAGCGCGCCCCCGATCGCCTCGGCCGTCGCGAGGCTCGGCCGATGCGGGATCAAATCCCCGCCGACGAGCACCCGCAGCGGCGACGGCGCGGGCGGCGCGACCGGCTCGACCGGCGCGACGACCGCCGCGACGACCGGCGCGACCGCAACGACCGCCGCCGCCGGCGCGAGGTCGTTCTGCACCGGTTCCGCACGGCGGCACCCAGCGAGGGCGAGAAGAACCACCGTGCATCGCGCCAGCCGCGGCATGTGGGCGAATCTCCCACCCTGCCACGCCGACGGGCAATTTCTCGGTTACGGGCACTCCGGGGCTGAGCAGCGTGAGCCCGTCGCTCCGCGGAAAGTAGGACGCGCGCCGTCCTCGTCCGAGCCGCACGCGCCCCACGCCCACGAGCAACGCGAGCCCGAGCCAGCCGCGCATCACTTCTTCGTCGCCGGAGCCGCCGGGGCCGGCGCGGCGGGCTTCGCCGGCGCGGCGGGCTTCGCCGCCGGCGCGCCCTTCGCGGTCGTCGCGGCGCCGCCGTTCTTGCGGATGCCCACCACCACGCCGTTGCTCCGGTCGATCGCCCACGAGTTGCCGTCGAACGTGAACGCGCACGTCTCGTCGACGCCCTTTTTCAGCACGGTCGCGGTCGCCCACGCGCCCGCCTTCGCGAGCTCGATCCTCAGCGGCGCCGCCACGCGCGCGCCGCTCGCCTCCGGCGCGTAGGCCGCGAGCGCCGCGATCGCGTCGTTCACCAGCGCGGCGGTCTGCGGCTGGCTCGTGCCGAAGCGCGACACCATGAGGTCGAACGTCTTGTTCGCCTCCGTCATCAGCGCGTGGATCACGGAGCCGACGACGTATTCGGCGCTCGGCGCGTGCGGCTTGCCGACGACGCGCCCGGGGTCGCCCGACGCGAGGACCGCGTCCTTCTCGGACTGCGCCTTGAGCGCCGGGTCCCCCTTGAGCGCCTGCGTCGCGGCGACGACGGCGAGGTCGTGCACGACGGCGCTCACCGCGGGATCGAACGACGCGGGCGCGTCGCCCTCGAACGGCCACTTCTCGCTCGTCGTCACCGCCTGCACGACCTTGCCGCGGGCGCGGAGGGCCTGCGCGCGATCGGTCGGGCCGTAGTAGACGAGCGAGAGATCGACGCGCGCGCCGGCCAAGCGCTGGAGCGCCTCGCGGATCTTCAGCGCCTTCGCGTCGTCGAGCTTCCCCGCGTCGGCGAGGAGGACGCCCCAGTCGACGAGCATCTGCCGCCGCGCGCCCTTCAGCCCGAGGCCGTCGGCCGCCTCGACCCGGCGCGTGAGCCGGTCCGGCATCATGTCGACGACGGCGGCCTGCGCCTGCGCGCGCACGCGCCCGACCGGATCGGCGACCGTACCGTCGCCCTTCAGCCACTTCGCGTTCTTCTCGACGTGGTCCTTCAGCGCCTTGGAGCAGTCCTCGTACGTCGCCGGCGTGAGGCCCGCGTTGGCGTCGTGCGCCGTCGCGGTCGGCGTCCCCGCGTTCGCGACGTTCGTGTCGATCCACGCGTAGAGCGCGACGAGCTCCGCGATCGCGCGCGGCTCCTTCTCGAGCTTGTCGCCCTCGTGCTGGAAGATCGCGTCCGCGCGCGCGAGGACGGCCTTCACCGCCGACGTCGCGAGGACGGGCCGCGCCGACGCCGCGCCGCCGAAGAGGAGCTCCCTCAGGAAGCCGCCGCGCGCGTCGGTCCAGCTCACCGGCGCGATCGCCTCGGTGAGCACGCCCGCCGCCTCCTCCGGCGTGAGGTCCGTGCGCGCGACGAGCGACCGGACCTTCGCCGCGTTCTCGCTCTTGGCCGCGACGATGAAGTCCTTGATCTGCCCCTTCTCGCTCGAGGTCAGCGCCGCGCTGGCGGGCGACGAGAGGAGGAGGAAAGCGGCGGTGAGCAGCAGGCCGGCGGTCTTCATGGCCCGGGACCTTAGCCGGGATCGCGAGGAGTACGAGGTGGATCGTCGGCGCCCCAGTTGCGCAACCCCCTCCCACCTGCCAAACCGTCGTTTTGTGCGGGTTTGTTGTCGGCCCTCTCCCCTGACCTCCCGACAATTCCCCACCCACTGTAAACCCCTCGCCGGCCGCCGGTTTGCACAAGGACATCGGATGCTTGCTCGCCTCTGGGCCTCCGCTCTCATCGCGCTCCCTCTCGGCCTCGGCGCCGTGGCGTGCTCGGGCGCCGACGCCGCAGCCGACGGCCCGACGGACGGCACCAACGATCAGGTCATCGCCCCGGCCCCGGCGACCACGACGAACGAAGACGACGACGATCCCGCGCCCGCGCCCGCGGCCCCCGACGCCGCCGCCCCGGCCCCCGAGCTCGAGGTCCACGCGCTCGCGAACCTGGGCGACAGCATCTCGCAGGCCTTCGACGCGGACGACTCGAGCCCGATCGACGTCGGCCTCCTGAAGCGCGACCCGGGCCTGATGTTCCACGACAACCCGGCGCTCTCGTGGATCCAGGGCACGGACCCGCGCATCGGCTCCGTCCGCCAGCACTTCGCGGCGAAGGATCCGAACCTCGTGATGACGCCGTTCTCGCGCTCCGGCGCCGAGCTGGTCCGCGACTTCGAGAACCAGGCGAAGGCGATCGCGAAGGCGGGCGCGAAGCCCGACCTCGTCTACGTGCTCCTCGGCGGCAACGACGTCTGCAACCGCGAGAAGTCCACCACCGCCGACGCGACCGCGCCCCTCTACAGCGTCGACCGCTGGCGCGAGGCGGCGGTGAAGGGCCTCACCGCCCTCGTCGACGCGCTCCCCGAAGGCGCGACCGTCCGCGTCCTCAGCATGCCGCGCGTGGACCTCCTCTTCGACACGCTCCAGTCGACGCGCGTCCCGATCCGCTACGAGTCCCCGATCGGCCCCATCTCCGCGACGACGACGTGCAAGGACCTCTGGTCCCTCACCGCGCAGTACGCGAACGGCATCTGCAAGATCGTGACGACGGAGACGAGCGCCGCGAAGCGCAAGGCCATCGGCGACCGCGTCGACGCCTACAACGACGCGCTCGCGGAGGAGGTCCGCCGCTTCGCCGCCGACGCGACGCTGAACCCGAAGCGCATCCGCCTCCAGAGCGACTGGCACGGCTCCCTCGACGAGGGCAACGCCCCCAACAGCTCCGTCGGCACCTACAAGTTCGCGCCCGCGGAGGTGAGCAAGCTCGATTGCTTCCACCCCAGCATCAAAGGCCAGCAGAACCTCTCCGACCACGCCCTCGACAAAGCGCGCTGGGAGTAACGAAGCGAACGCCAATCTTTCTTCAAGAGGCGTTGCACTACCCTCGTTCCCACCTACGGCGTCCTTCCGTGCGGCGCTGCGAGCGTCTTCTCCACGCGCAGCGCCCTCGCGCAACCCCGCGCCCCTCCCCTCCATCCCCGCATGCACCCCACCCCCCGCGCCTCGTGCGCTACTTGTCCCGTGGCGGGAGCTCCAACACCACGTCGTAGACCGCGTCGCCGCGTTTGATCTTGCCGGTGAGCTTCGTCGCGCCCGCGGCGACGACCTTCATCGCGACCTCGACCAGCGCGGTCGTCGTCGGCGTCGGGGAGCCCGCGACCGAGACGATGACGTCGCCGTTCTGCAGCCCCGACTTGTAGCGGCTCACGCCGTGGATGCGCGCGCCGACCGGCTTGCCGTCCACGTCGACAGCATCACGCGCGCCGATCCGCTTGTCCGCGATCGCCGCGGCGACGACCGACGCCGGCACGACGATCGTGCCGCTCACGCCGCCCCCACCATGCACGCCCCCGCCCTGCGCGCCGCCCCCGCCGCCCCCTCGCGCGCCGCCGTCCCCCGCCGGCGCGCGCGCCCCGCCATCCGTGCCCGCCGCGGCGAACACCGCCCCGCCCATCCCGCCACCCTCGCTCCGCCGCGACGCTCCAAACGCGCCGCCGTGACGAGCCGATCGGCCCCGCGCGACGGCCGGCGGCTCGTCTTCCACGAACGGGTCGGGCTCCGTCGCGACCGGCGCGTCCGGAGCGATGCGCGAGATGTCGGCCGCGAACGAATCGCCGATCGGCGCGACGAGCATCCGCGCCGCCAGCGGCAACACGACGAACGGCGCAACGAAGAAGCGCCTCTTCACCACCAGACCTCGGATCGACGACACGCGGGCCTTCCACGAACGCGGCTCCGCGCGACGGGCCTCGACTTCGACCACGTCGCGTTGCGGAGCCATGTGGAATCCCGAGCCCGGCCGGTCGACCGGGATCAGCCCTCCGCGTCGCCGTCGTCGTCCTCGTCGTCGTCGTCGTCGTCGTCGATTTCGGGGAGCGACTCCTCGGACGGGAGCGCGAGGCCTTCCTTCTCGGCCTGCTGGCGGTCCTTCTCGCGCTGCGCCTTCATCTGCGCGACCCGCTGCATCACGGCCGGCTTCGGGGCGACGAGCACGCTCATCGCGCGCGCTTCCATCATCGCGCGCGTCTCGACGTTCGCGATGTCCTCGAGCTGCGGGATGATGATCTGGAGCTGCTCCTGCGCCTTCTCGGGGTGCGTGATCTCGCGGCCGCGGAAGCGGACCGTGAATTTCACCTTGTGGCCGGCCTCGAGGAACTTGCGCGCCGCCTTCGTCTTGAAGGCGATGTCGTGATCGTCCGTCTTCGGACGGAGCTTGATCTCCTTGATCTCGACGACCGTCTGCTTGCGCTTCGCCTCGCCGGCCTTCTTCTTCTCCTCGTACTTGTACTTTCCGAAGTCGAGGATCTTGCAGACCGGCGGCTCCGCCTTCGGGTTCACCTCGACGAGGTCGAGCCCTTGCTCCTGCGCACGCCGAAGCGCCTCATGGGTTGCGAGCACACCCAGCATCTCGCCGTTCGCGTCGATGACGCGGACTTCCGGCACACGGATGCGGTGGTTGACGCGAATCTGGAACTGGCGCTGCGGTTGGCGCGGATCGAAACGGGGGCGACCCATCGACATGAGTTGACCGTGACCTCCTGAATGAGTTGAAAAGCGGAAAGGGAAGAGCGCCCAGTCTCGTCGTCCCGGATGAGGCGGTCAAGCGCCGCGGGCGGGAAAAATGGCGTACGCTGAGGGGTGCAGTGCTCACTCTGGTGATGAACCCCGGGCTCCCGGAGGAGCAGATCTTCCCGGTCGCGCCGACCGCGAAGGGGGGAGCGCCTGTGACGATCGGGCGCACCAAGGACAACCAGATCTTCTGCCTCCACAAGAGCCTCTCGCGGAAACACGCCCGCATCGAGTTCGACGGGCGCCGCGTGACGGTGACCGATCTTCAGAGCAAGAACGGGGTGTTCCACAACGGCCGGCGCGTCGCGCGCTGCGAGGTCAGCGAGGGCGACACGTTCCGCTGCGGCGACATCACCTTCCTCGTCGAGGGCGCCACCTTCCGGAGCCCGGCCACCAAGCTCGTGCCGGTGGGACGCGACGACCGCGCCGTCGCGACCCTCCCCTCCCCCATGGCCAAGCTGCCGGACTTCGGGCACACGAAGGTGTCCTCCGGCAACGACGGCGACCGCAACAACTACAAGGACAAGCTGTTCCTCCTCATCCGCGCGAGCGAGCTCTGCGTCAGCGAGCTCTCGATCGATCGTGTCCTCGAGGAGCTCGTCACGCTCGCGGTGCAGGCGATCACGGTCGACCGCTGCGCCCTGCTCGCCCTCGACGACCAGACCCTCGACATGCACCCCCGCGTCGTGAAGTCCTTCACGCACAGCACGCGCTACCCGTACAGCCAGCGCGTCGTCGACTTCGTCGTCGACCACGGCAGCCCCGCGTCGTTCGCCGACGTCTCGCGCGACCGCCGCCTCCCCGGCGACGCCGCGCGCGACGCCGACGTCCGCGCCGCGATGTGCGTCCCGATCAACCCCGGCGGCGGCACGATCGGCGTCATCTACGTCGACTCCCTCTCGCACTCCGAGCTCTACAAGCCCGACGACCTCGCCCTCCTCCGCGCGATCGCAAACCACGCCGCCGTCGCGATCGAAGGCGCCGCCCTACGCGGCGGCGAAGCCCGCGGCCGAAGCCTCGTCCCCTCGATGCCGCGGCCCCCGCGGTGATGCTACGACTTGCAGGCCGCCTTCGACGCGCATTCGCGCCGCCCAACGTCGCCCGTCTTCATTGCCGAGCGACGTTCGCGGCGGCGACACCTCGCCTTGCGCCCATGCCCCTTCGCGGCGGATCGAGCCCTCTTGGCGGTCCTCTTGTGCGCCGCCTTCGGCAACGCATGCCGCGTCGTCGCGCTCTCCTTGCGGAGCGCCTCCGCGAGGAGCGGCGCCCAGTCGTCGAGCAACTCCAGCGACGCCTTGCCTTCCCGGTACTTCGTGAGCCACGCTTGGCGCATCCGGATGACCTGCTCGCCGTGCCCGATCTGCAGGCGCTCGAGGACCACGGTTGCCTTCGACCGAAATCGCACAGGGATGCGGTCGGTCATGACGACCTGAAGCGATGGCAACAGCATCTCGAACCACCCCGGCCGCACGTCGAACGGATCGAGGACAAGGTCGTCGAGCGTACCTTTCGAGGAGTTTACCCAACCGGCCGCGTAGCGATAGTTCGACCAGTCGTACGCAAGGTGACGGGCCCCGCCTTCGATCGAGAGATAGTGATCGACCGTCCCGACCGGCTCGTACATCGCCGAGTACCCGCAGCGGTGACCGAAAGCCTCCGCCAACTCCGCGCGGACGAGCCGCCAGTGCCCAGGCGGCCGCGTCCGGCTCGCGGCATTTTTCTCGAGCCAGGCATTCCCGGGCTTCGCCACCATGCTCGCGTGCTTCTTTGGCGCCGGAGAGCGCTTCACCGGGATCACGCGCGCGAGGTTCCCTTCTTCTTCGCGCCGCTGCGCTTGCGCTTCGCCTGTTTCGGGCCCGGGTGCAGCTCCGGATGCTCGATGATCCATCGAGGCCAGAACGGATCGTGGCCTGCAAGGACCCGACGCAGCTCGGCGTCGATCGACGCCGCAGAGCGCAGCTTCGGCGGTGCTTCGTCCGGCGCTCCGCGCATCAGCGCCTCCGCCGCTTCGATGGCGCGCTCGGCTTCGATCGAGCGTGCCTGCTTCAGGCCGAAGATGTGAGAGACCAACCAGTTCGTGACGTCGCCTTGCTTCGCCCAGGGGATCGTCTCTACGCGCGCGCGGTGCCCCTTCGGCGTGTGGTCGAGCACGAGATGGTGGAGACGATCGGTCGACTCGTCGAACGAGGTCTCGAGCGAGGCGAGCACCATCGGGGAGTGTGTGGCCACGACGAGCTGGACATCGACCTCCGCGGCGAGCGCGTTGACCACGTCGAGGACGGACGGCAAGAGAGCACGCTGCCAGCGCGGGTGGAGGTGCGCCTCGATCTCGTCGAGGAGGAGCACGATTCGATCGGTCGGCTCCTGTCGCGTGATGCGCGTCGCTTCCTTGTGCTCGCGCCATGCCCACACGAGCAAGTAGGCGAGCGCGAGCATTCGCTTGATCCCAGCAGACGCGAGCGGCACCGGCGTGAGGCCGTAGGAGAGCATCAGCGTCGGGGTGTCGCGCCGGTCCTCGAGTCGCATCCGCATCGGCTTTCCCGGCTGCAGGATCTCCCCCGAGTCGTGCGAGAGGCGCCGGAGCGCCGTGCACAGATCGTCGAACGCGGCGTCCTTCTGGCTCTGCCACGTCAGCCAGTCGCGCTCGAGCCCCTCGCAAACGGATTTCTCGATCGGCCCTATGCCCTTCCAGACCTGCTCTCGGTCGAAGAAGAACGCTGGGAGTCGATCGGGCGCGCTCACGCCGACGGTAGGCGCCTCGCGGTAGTAGTTCCGCGCGGGATCCCACACGGCGAAGCTGCCGTCGACTCGCATGTAGACGACCATCCCTGGCTTCGGGGGCCGATGGCCCTTCTGAGGCCAGGCCTGCTCCTTCCACGAGTACTTGCTCTCGAACATCGAGGACTTGCCAGCTCCTCGAATGCTGTAGGCGATGCTCGGAGTGCTCGTGGCATCGCCCGGCCGCGGCCACGCCTGGTGATCGACGTCAGGCCATGTTCGGGTGAGCGCCCACCACCCAAGGTCGAGCAAGAACGTCTTGCCGAGCCCGTTGTCGCCGGTGAGCACGTTGAGCCGCTGCGCGAAGTCGATCTCGAGCTCAGGAGCGGGCCCAACCTCTCGAAGGTGAAGGCGCTCAAGCATGGCGATCGTCCAGCATCATTCGTTCGGCATCGTACTCGATCTTCCGCTGGCGGCCGCGCACTGAACCAGCGGCAGACTCCCGGCGGATGGGTTTCGGGCGGCGTCCCCCTCACCGCTCCGAGGAGTCACTCCGTGGGAGGGCTGCTCTCCGCGGCGAGCTTCGCGAGGAAGTCGGCGCGGGGCATCGCGCCGAGGTCGCCGGCGTCGCGGGCGCGGACCGAGACGGTGCCGGCTTCGGCGTCCTTCGGGCCGACGACGAGCATGTATGGGTGGCGCATCGTGCGCGCGGTGCGGATCTTCGCGCCGAGCTTGTCGCCGCTGAAGTCTGCCTCCGCGCGGTGGCCCTGCGCCTTGAGCTCCTCGAGGACCGAGCGCCCGTAGGCCTCGCTCTTGTCGCTCACGGTGAGGACGATAACCTGCGACGGCGCGAGCCACGTCGGGAAGTTCCCGCCGATGTGCTCGAGGTACACGGACAGGAAACGCTCGAACGTGCCGAAGATGGCGCGGTGGAGCATCACCGGGCGGTGCGCCTTGCCGTCCTCGCCCGTGTACTCGAGCTCGAAGCGCTCGGGCAGGTTCGGGTCGTACTGCATCGTGCCGAGCTGCCAGCTCCGCTTCAATGCATCTTGCACGTGGAACTCGAGCTTCGGGCCGTAGAACGCGCCCTCGCCCGGCGAGAACGTGAACGGCAGGCCCGCGCGCTCGAGCCCCTCCGCGAGCGCCTTCTCGCTCATGTCCCAGTCCTCGTCCGCGCCGATGCGCTTGTCCGGGCGCGTCGCGAGACGGATGTCGATCTTGGTGAGCGAGAACGCCTTGTAGATCGCGTAGAACATCTTGAGGAAGCGCTCGATCTCGCTCGGCACCTGCTCCCGCGTGCAGAAGATGTGCGCGTCGTCCTGGCAGAACGTGCGCACACGCGACAGACCGTGCACGACGCCGCCGCGCTCGTAACGATGCAGCCGACCGAAGTCGGCCACGCGCCACGGGAGCTCGCGGTAGCTCCGCTTCCGCACCCCGTAGATGACGCAGTGCGAAGGGCAATTCATCGGTTTTAGCGCAAACGACGATTCCTGGAGCGCCTTCGCGACGCTCTCGGGGGTCGGGTCCTTCGCCGCGAGCGCCTCCTCGATCACGTCCTCCGTCCAGAGGCGGTACATGTTCTCGTTGTAGTTGCCGAGGTGGCCGCTCGTGCGAAACAGCTTCGGATCGAACGCCTGCGGCGTGATCACCTCCTCGTAGCCGTAGTGCACGTAGAGATCGCGCAGGTACTGGACGAGGCGGTTGTAGACGAACGCGCCGCGCGGGAGCAGGAACGGCATCGCGGGCGACACCGGATCGAAGAAGAAGAGATCGAGCTCCTTCCCGAGCTTGCGGTGGTCGCGCGCCTTCGCCTCCTCGATGAGCTTCAGGTGCTCTTCGAGGGCCTCCTTCGTCGGGAACGCCGTGCCGTAGATGCGCTGGAGCATCGGGTTGCGCTCGTCGCCGCGCCAGTACGCGCCCGCCACGCTCGTGAGCTTCACCGCGCGGAGCTTCCCCGTCGAAGGCACGTGCGGGCCCTCGCAGACGTCGACCCACTCCTCCTTCGTGCCGGCGGGGCCGTGCTTGTAGAGGCTGATCTCCTCGTCCTCCGGGATGGAGCGGATGATCTCGCACTTGAACGTCTCACCCATCCGCTCGAACAGCGCGAGCGCGTCGTTGCGGGAGACGACCTCGCGGCGGAACGGCGTGTCCTTCGCGACGACCTCCATCATCGTCTGCTCGATCTTCGCGAGGTCCTCCTCGGTGAAGGAGCCGCCGCCCGCCTTGTCGAAGTCGTAATAGAAGCCGTCCTCGATCGCGGGGCCGATCGTGACCTTCGTCCCCGGGAAGAGGCGCTGCACGGCGTCGGCCATGACGTGCGCGGTGGAGTGACGGATGACGTCGAGGCCTTCCTTGTCGTTCTCGCGAATGACGGAGAACGCCGTGTCCTCCGGGATCGGCGTGAAGAGATCGACGATCCCGTTCTTGCCGAGGCGCGTGTCGGACGTCTTGATCGCGATGACGTCGGGTGCGAGCTGTCCCTTCTGCTTGACCAGATCCCCCGCGGGGATGCGCTTTTCCATGGCGTGTCTCGAATATCATTAAAGGTGAACGCTTGGCGGCCGCGCAGGGCGGCGCCGCTTCGTGGCTCGCGAAGCGCCGGCCGCGGGAACGATCCCGGACCGGCGCTAACGCGTCAGGCCGACGCGGTAGAGCGCGCCCGGAGAGTCCGTCGCGACGTAGAGCGCGCCGTCGATCGGCGAGACCGCGACGCCCGACGGACGCGGCGAGTCCGCGTTCGCGTCCGTGCGCCACTGCCAGCGGCCGTCCTTCGGCTTGCCGCCCTCGGCGCCGCCGAACACGACCTCGTGCGGCCACGTCGTCTCGTCCTTCGTCGACGCCGGCATCGGCGACGAGCCGTCCGGATGGAACGGCTGCCACACGACCTTGTGGCCGGTGGACGCGTCGCGGTTCCACGAGCCGTGGAGCGCGATGAACGCGCCGCCGCGCCACCTCTCCGGCAGCGCGCCCGACGGCTGCTTGTCGAAGAACGTGATGTCGAGCGGCGCCGCGTGCGCCTGGACGAAGGTCGTCGGCTTCTGCGAATTCGCCGCGCACCACGCGTCGTCGCGATCGGGCTGGTTCACGAAGCCGGCCATGAGCTGCGTGCCCGCCGGCGCGTCGAGCGCGCCGCCGACGACCACGCGCTGCGCGGTGAAGCAGAACGGGTAGCCGTAATTCTTCCCGGCCGCGACCTCCGCGACCTGCTCGCCGGGGTTGTCCTGGTGGACGTCGGCGCCCTTGTACGATTGGTTGTCGAGGCCGTTGACGACGGCGTAGATCTTCCCCGTCGTCTCGTTGCGCGCGAAGCCGTTCGGGTTCCGGAGCCCGAGCGAGACGTTCTCGCCGTCCTTGTTCCAGTCGAACGGCGTGCCGGCGACGAGCTTCGAGAGATCGAACCGCTTGATGAGCGAGCGCTTGCCGTCGTACTCGCCCTTCACCTGATCGTCGTGCGACTGGTTCCCGGAGGAGCCCGAGTCGACGTAGAGGAAGCCGTCGTAGACCTTCGCCGTGCGCATCGCGTGGCCGCCGCCGGGCTGGTTGACGACGACGTCCTCCGCCGGTCCACCCTGCGGCGCCGCGGGATCCCAGGCGAAGCGCTTCACGCCGGTCGGCGAGCCGGCGTAGACGTAGTTGCCGGCGACGTCGATGAACGCGTTGTTCGTGTCGCCGCCCGCCTCGCCCCAGGTCGTGATCTCGCTCGCGGAAAAGCGGCCGTCCCCGTCGGCGTCGTGCATGAGGACGATGCGTCCGCTCGAGAGCGCGCCGAGGATGTCGCCGTTCGGCGCGAACGTGATCTGACGGAGGTGGCTCACCTTCTCGTTCGCGACGAGGCGCACGCAGAGACCGTCCGCGACGAACGCGTCGTCGCCGAGCGGCTCGCCGCGGCAAGGATCGCCCTCACCTTTCGGGAAGGTCGTCTGCGGTCCGCCGTCGGGCCCCGGCGGGACGTCCCCGGGACCGCCGTCGAGCGACGACGCCGCCGGCGTCGTGTCGTCTCCTCCGCACGCGGCGAACGAGGAGAAGAGCGCGCAGAGCGGCAGGGCCACGCGACGAAAAGCCATGGGCTTCAACGTAGCCCCGCCGCCGCGGAATGCCAGCGCCTACGGCGACGGTCCGGCGTCGAGGTCTTCTTCGTAGACGCCGAGCTCGCGCCGGACGTCGAGCTCGCACTTGTCGCCGCAGCCCTTGCGCGCGGAGCACGTGAAGAGATCGAACGCACGGCACCGCGCCACACGGTCGTCGGGGTTCGAGTTGGCGCCGAGCGGCGCGAACTCGTCGAGGCAGCGCTGGAAACACGGCGACGCCCGCGCCTCGAGCGGAGGTGGGGAATCGGTCTTGCACACCGTCTCGAGCGTGTCCTCGAGGAAGCCCGGCGGCGTGCGCGCGGCGCCCTGGATCGACGACGCGAAGGTGTTCGGGCACTTCGTCGTGATGCACTCGAGGAACAGCTTGCACTGGCGGTTGCCGTAGCACGATTGGATCTGCTCGCAGCAGGCGCCGCCGATGCAGCGGTCGCATTCGGGTGTGACGATCAACGTCACGGCGGGATCGAGATCGCAGGTCGGGACGCGGCAGTCGCCTCCGCACCCGCTGCGCATGCATTGATAGAGCTGGCGGCTCGCGGGCGATACGAGGGCGGCCTTGCATTCGGGCTCGGCGCTCTGGCTCCTCAGCATCACGCACGCCTGCGCGTCCTTCACCTCGTCGGCGCACGACGCGTCACCCTCGAGGCAGGCGCCGACCGGCTCGCAGCACTTCTCCTGCAGGCAGCGCGTGCACGGATCCGGATCCGGCCCCGCTTCGTTGCTCACGAGCACGTTCGTGCGATCGCCGCGACACTCGCCGTCGGGGAACGACGCGCACGACGCGTTGCCGAACACGGTGCTCATCGAAACGAGGACCGCGCAGGCGGCCCAGATCACGAAGAGGCGGCGCGCGAGCATCAGAACGTCCCGGCCAGCCCGGCGCCGTTCGGCGAGACGACCGGCGTCACGGCGACGACCTTCTCCTTCAGCGGGCGCGTCGCGAAGACGCTGCCGATGCCGCCGAAGACGACCGTCGTCACGATGCCCGCGATCATGGCGACGCGCGCGGCCTGGAAGCGGGTCCACGCCCCCTCGAACCGGTCGTCGACGATCGCGGTCTCGCGCCCCGGGAGGACGCTGCCGGTGGGCCCCGTCTTGGTCCGCGGCGGGCAGTAGTTCGGGCCGCACAGGTCGTCCGCCGACGAGTTCGCGTCGATCATGACGATGGCTCCGATCGTGGCGACGACGAGGCCGCCCGCGGCGATGCCGAAGCCGACGAACGTGAGCGGGTTCGTCGTGCGCACGTAGACGACCTGACCGCCGGGGCCCGTCAGCGGCGGCGGCTTCGGCGCGATCCACTGCGGCGTCAGCACGACGTCCTTCACCTCCGCCTCGGCGACCTCGACGTGGACCGTCTGCTCGGGCCCGTCGCCCGCCTTCGCGACGACGTCGTGCGGCCCGGGGTCGACCGCGCGCACCTCCTCGTTGCTCTTCATCGAGATCGTCTCGTCGTCGATGCGGACGACCGCGGTCGCGTCGGGCGGGAGCGTGAGCTTGATGCGGAGCGAAGGGATGCGCGGCTCGAGCTCGTTCGCGAGGCGCGCGGACTCTTCGCGCGCGGCGGCGGAGCGCGGCGACTCCTCGAGCGAGGGCGGCAGGCGCACGACCTTGCCGAAGAGCTCGCGCGCCTGCAGCACGTTGCCGAGGAGCATGTGCGTCTTCGCGAGCTCGAAGCCGGTGATCGGCGTCTGCACGAGGTCCCACGCGGTGGAGAGCCGCGCGAGCGCGCCCGCGTTGTCGCCCTTCTCGCGCAGCGCGAGGCCGTCGCGCAGCGCGGTCCGCGCGGTGGTGAGGTCGCCGGCGGTGGGCTCGCGCCGCGCCTCGGGCGCGGGCGCCGGCGCGGGTGGCGGTGGCGGATCCGCGGCGTGCGCGACGCCGGACGCGAGCACGACGGCGAGCGCGGCGGCGATGGCGGGTGCTCTCACTCGCTCAGAATAGAGGATCGTCGTTCGGCTTGGCAGACGGCTTCGGCGGGGGGGCCGGCGCGGGCGGCGGATCGGCGATCGGCGGCGGCTTCGGCCTCGGCCCGACCGCCGGCGCGACGGGCCGGATCGACGGGACCGCGGGGGCGGGGGCGCCGGCGTCGACCTCGACGGCGGCGGGCGGCGTGTCGGTGACGACGGGCGCGACGGCGGAAGGAGGAGGGGGTGGCGGCGGCGGCGAGGAGACCGTGACGTCGGGCTCGACGCTCGGCGTGAGGGGCGGGCCGGCGTCGGCTTGTTTGCGCGAGACGACGAAGCCGACCGCGCCGACCGCGACGACGAGCCCGCCGATCACGAAGAGGAGGAGCGGCGAGCGCGCCCTGCCGCCGCCGGCGCCGACCGACACGCCGGCCTCGCTCCGCGCGAGCGCGCCGTCGCGGCGACCGGAGGCGCCGGAGTCGTCGAGCGCGGTCTTCGCGAAGCCGAGCGCGCTGTTCACGCCGCTCGGGACGGAGCTCGGCTTGTCGCGCGCGCCCGAGTCCGACGACGCGGACATCGGCATCGAGACGACGCCCTCGAACGCGGCGCGCAGCCCGTCGGCGAGCTCCTTCGCGCTCCCGAACCGATCGGCCGGCGCCGGAGCGCACGCGCGCGCGAACCACGCGTCGACCGCGGCGGGGAGCGCGGGGTTGACGTCGGAGGGCTTCGGCGGCTGGCCCGTCGCGATCTTCACCGCGAGCGCGCCGAACGAAGGCCCGTCGTACGGCCGCTGGCCGGTGAGCGCCTCGAACGCGACGACGCCGAGCGCCCAGAGGTCGCTCCGCAGGTCGATCACCTTCTGCGCGGTGACCTGCTCCGGGCTCATGTAGAACGGCGTGCCGACGATCTGACCGGTCTTCGTCTCGTTGTCGAGCGTCGGCGAGTCCGGATCGACGACGGAGCTCTTCGCGATCCCGAAGTCGAGGAGCTTCACGAACACCTCCTCCTCGCCGTCGACGAGGAAGATGTTGTCCGGCTTGATGTCGCGGTGGAGCAGGCCCGCGGCGTGCACCTTCGCGAGCGCCTTCGCGACCTGGATGACGATCGCGACGACCTTCGCCGGATCGAGCGGGCCGCTGCGCTCGATCTCGTCGCCGAGGTCGTGCCCCTCGAGGTGCTCCATCACGATGAAGGGCACGCCGTCGTCGCTCATGCCGTGATCGAGCATCTGTACGACGTGGGGGCTCTTCACCTGCGCCGCAGCGGCAGCTTCGCGCGAGAAGCGGCTCCGTGCCCCTTCGCTCTGCCCGAGGTCGTCGAGCATGAACTTCACGACGACGCGCGTCTTCAGGCCTTGATGATCGGCGAGCCAGACCGCGCCCATGCCGCCGGACGAGAGCGGGCTCACGAGGGAGACCCCCTTCGTGATCTGCTGTCCGGCTGAGAGGCGCGCCTGCGCGGCCGTCGTCACGGCCCCCATGCTAACAGGTATGCTGGTCGGGCATGCACCCTGTCCGTCTCGTCACGTACAACGTGCGGTACTTCGGCCATGGGACACGTGGTCTCGCCAGCACCGGCGGCGCGATGGTGCGGATCGCGAACGCGCTCGCGGCGCTCGACCCGCTCGCGGACGTGATCTGTCTGCAAGAGGTCGAGACGACGTCGTTCCGCTCGAACGTCATCCATCGCGCGACGAACGGCGAGACGCAGCTCGAGCGTTTGATGCAGATGCTGCACGGCGCGCTCGTCGCCGCCGGCAAGCGCGACACCTACGAGGCGTATTACTTCCCGGCGCATCAATACCGCGTCACGCAGACGGCCTCGTATTACACGACCGGCCTCGCCGTCATCGCGAAGCGCGATTTCCAGATCGCGCATCACAACGCGGGGAGCCCGCACGACATCACGTTCCGGCGGAGCCGCCTCCACGCGGTGCGCCGCGTGAAGCAGACGCGCATCTGCGCCCACCTCCGCGTCGTGCACAAATCGGGCGTCGACCTCGACGTCTTCAACACCCACCTCTCGCTGCCGACGACGTTCTCGCGCGAGTTCTGGTTCGAGCCGCGCCGGATGGGCTGGGGTCCGAACCAGCTCGAGGAGGCGAAGACGCTCTGCGACTTCATCAAGAAGGAGAAGAAGAGCGAGCGCTGGGTCCTCGTCGGCGACTTCAACGCGCTCCCGGGCTCGCCGGTGTACCGCCACCTCCGCGAGTGCGGCTACCGCGACGCGTTCGGCGAGTACCACGAGTGGGACGACGAGACGCTCGTGAGGTGGCCGACGGCGGGCTTCATGAACCTCCGCATGCACCTCGACCACGTCTTCTGCGGCCCCGGCCTCCGCTGGCTCCACTTCGACGGCACCCACAAGTTCGGGCAAAAGAACGGCGTCTGGCGCGGCCTCTCCGATCACGTCCCCATCGTCGGGACGTTCACGTTGCAGCCGTGACCCTCACCCGTCTGGCGTAGTCGCCGGGCGTGCATCCAATTTGCGATTTGAACTCGCGAATGAAGTGCGCCTGATCGAAATACCCGAGGTCGGAGGCGAGCGCGGGCCAGTCGATCGCGACGCCGTGCGCGACGCGCTCGGCCGCCTCTTGCACGCGGAAGCGGCGAATGACCCATCCGGGCGACACGCCGACGTGGGAGCGGAACGTCCGCTCCAGCTTGCGGACGGAGACGCCGATCCGCGCGGCGAGGTCCGCGACGCGCGCGATCGACGCGTCCGCCGTCGCGAGCGAGACGGCGCGCTCGGCGAGGAGCGCGTCGTCGTCGACGGGGCCCGCGCGGAGGAGGAGGAAGCGCTCCACGAGCGCGATGCGTTCCTCGTCGCTCGTCGCGGCGGAGGCGGCGGCGACGAGGGCAGCGCCCTCCGCGCCGAAGGCGTCGGCGACGGAGAGGCCGCGATCGGTGAGCTCGCGCAGCGGCGACGGCCAGAACGCGCGGAACGCGCCGGACTTGAACTTCGTGCCGAGGCCCCAGCCGCGCCCGGTGAGGTCGGCGGCGAAGCGCGTCGTGCAGACGCCGTGGAGCCCGGGGCGGTGGGTGCCGAGCACGAGGTTGATCTGCGGATGAGGGAGCGTCTCCTGCGTATAGGGCGCGGCGAGGTCCCAGCGCACGATCCAGTAGCGGTCCACGTACGGCGCGAGCGCGGGAGAGGGCGCGCGCCGCGTCAGCGTGAAGTGCCGTCGCGCCGCGAACGGGTCGAGGAGTCCGCCGGTCGCGCGCATGTCGTGTTTCTACAATACGCAGCGGGAGGGGCCGATCGACAATCGCGTCATGAGCGAAGACAAGACGTACCGCGGCAGCTGCCACTGCGGCGCGGTGAGCTACGAGGTCACGATGCCGCCGCCGGCGGAGGCGGTCTCCTGCAACTGCTCCATCTGCTCGCGCGCGGGCTGGCTCCTCGCGTTCGCGCCCGCGTCCTCGTTCCAGCTGCTCTCCGGCGAGGACGCGCTCGGCGACTACCAGTTCGCGCGCAAGAGCACGCATCACCTCTTCTGCACGACGTGCGGCGTCCGCTCGTTCTCGCGCGGCAACGGACCGGACGGCAGCGTGATGGTAGGCATCAACCTCCGCTGCCTCGCCGACTTCGACTGGGCCGCGATCCCGGTGCAGACGTTCGACGGCGCGTCGCTCTGAGCCCCAAATGCGAGACGGCGGAGAGCGGGGTTTGCCGCTCTCCGCCGGGGTCTCACGCGCGTCGTCGAGGTCGGACGTCGCGCCGGGCGATCACTGCTCGAAGCAGTAGAGCGCGCGGTACTGATTGCAGGCGTTGGTGGCCTGCGCGTCGGTCCACGCCGCGTTCTTCGACGTGATGGTCCCGATCTGACCCTGCTGCGAGGAGCTGTTCGAGCTCCACGTGCTGCAGCTGTTGGTAGTGTCCGTGTCGAGGCTCGCCTTCGCGATGTTCGACCACGCGGAGCCGCTCGCGGACGTCGACTTCTCGGTGATCGAGAGCGCGTTCTGGATGCTGCCGTCGGAGAGGTCGGCCCACGAGTACGCGACGAACTTGCCGTCCATGCGCACGAAGTGGCCGTCCTTCGAGAAGCGGTGGAGCGGAGCGTCCGTGTGGCTCGTGGCGAGCCACGCGTAGAACAGCTTGCCGGAGAGGGCGGGCGTCGCGTCGGCGAGCGCCTGGCACTTCGCGTCGGCGCCTTCGAGGCCGCCGAGGTTGCCGCGGTAGGTGGTGGAGGTCACGAAGGCGACGCGGGCGCGGGACGCGCTGCAGATGTAGCCCGTGTACGAGATCTCGTTGCCGACCAGGAAGGTGTTGCCGTCGAGATCGGTCCCGACGACGAGCTTCTTGCCACCCGCCGGACAGTTCGCCCCCGCCGGCTCATCGGTCACGACGACGAGCGAGCTCGCTCCAACGTCCCCCTTCGCCCCATCGACGCCGTCCTTGCCGTCCTTGCCGTCGACGCCGTTGACGCCGTCGATGCCGTCCTTGCCGTCGGCGCCGTTGGCACCGTCGATGCCGTCCTTGCCGTCCTTGCCATCGACGCCGTTGGTGCCGTCCGCGCCGTTGGCACCGTCGATGCCGTCCTTGCCGTCGACGCCGTCCTTGCCATCCGCACCGTTGACGCCGTCCTTGCCGTCGACGCCGTTGGTGCCGTCCTTGCCATCCGCGCCGTTGGCGCCATCGATGCCGTCCTTGCCGTCGACGCCGTTGGCGCCGTCGATGCCATCCCTGCCGTCCGCGCCGTTGGCGCCGTCGATGCCATCCCTGCCGTTCGCGCCGTTGTAGCCGTTGGCGCCGTCCGCGCCGTTGGCGCCGTCCTGGCCGTTGGCGCCGTCCTTGCCATCCGCGCCGTCCTTGCCGTCGGCGCCCTGCGCCCCGGTTGCACCCGTCGCACCCGGCGCGCCCGCGTCCCCCTTGTCGCCTTTGTCGCCCTTCTCCCCCTGTGCGCCCTGTGCGCCCTGTGCGCCTTGCGGGCCCGGCGCTCCGGCGTCGCCGTGGTCGCCCTTGTCTCCCTTGTCGCCCTTGTCGCCCTTGGGGCCCGCGGCGAGGGTGACCTCTTGCCACTCGTTGTCGTTGCACGCCACGAACTTCTTCTCGTCCGCGATGTACGCGACGGAGAAGTTGTTCGCCGCACCGCATGCCGGCAGATCGCCGCGGGTGTCGACCGTCATCGCACCGACGGTCTTCGCGCCGGAGACCGCGGACTCTTCGCTGTCGGAGCTGCACGCGATCAAACCGGCAGCCACCATCGTCATGAGTCCCGCGTTCCAATGGATCTTCTTCATCTCTTGAGCTCTCTCTCCAGCACGCCGGCAGGGCGCCATCTCCCATCGAGACCGCTGCGCTACCGTTTCGACGAGGAGAAGGAACGTCCCCGGCGCCGGCCCGTTAAGCGAGAGCAGGGAAATTCGTCGATCGCGACGCCGGCCGCGCCGACGCCCCCAGGCCAGCGCGGCTACGCGCGGCCGTAGACGGGGAGCGCGGCGCCGCTCACGTCGCGCGCGTCGTCGGAGAGGAGGAACGCGATGACGCCCGCGGCGGACGCGAGCGAGACCCACTTCGTCGCGTCCGCGTCCGGCATCGCGGCGCGGTTCGCGGGGGTGTCCATCGTGCTCGGCAGGACCGCGTTCACGCGCACGCCGTGCTCGAGCACCTCCGCCGCGACCGTCTGCGCGAGCGCGACGACGGCCGCCTTCGACGCCGCGTACGCCGCCGAGCCGCCGCTCGTCCACGGGCGCGTCGCCGCGCGCGACCCGACGACGACGACGCTCCCACCCTTCGCCGCGACCATCCCCGGCAACAGCGCGTGGAGCGCGCGGTACACGCTGTCGGCGTTCGCGGACATCATCGACGTCCACGCCTCTTCGTCCTTCGCTTCGTGGACGGGCGCGCCGCCGGCCCAGCCGCCGGCGACGAGCGCGGCCGCGGTCGGCACGCCGCCGAGCGCCACCGTCGTCGCCGCGAGCGCGGCGGCCCAGTCCTCCGCCGAGCGGAACGAGCTCACGTGGACGAAGCCGTCGATCTCCTTCGCGAGCGCGGTCGCCCGCTCCCGCCCCCGCTCCGTGTCGAAGAGCGCGACCTTGTCCCCGCGCCCCGCCAAGAGCCTCGCGAGCTCACCCCCGAGCGCACCCGCCCCACCCGTGATCGCCACGATCCGCGACATGGGCGAGGAGCATACGCGCTCGCGCCCCGCGCGACGACGGTCAGTGGATGGCGTCGGGCCGATCGACGCACGCGAGCTCGATCTCGACGCGGCCGCCGTTCTGGACCTTCACCGTGTCGCACGTCGACGGGCAGAGCAGGACCTTCTTCGGCCCCGCCGCCGCGTCCCAGCGCCAGCCGATCCCGTCCTCGCAGCCCTGACGATGCGGGAGGACCGTCCGCGTCGCGTCGGGTCCCACGACCTCGACGTTCACCTTGTTCGGATCGAGCGTGCGGCCGTCCGGCGGGCGCGGGACGTCGAAGTCGCAACGCGCGAGCTCGCCGCGGATGGCGGTCAGAGGGTTCGGCGCTTCATGGCACCTCCCACCCCGCGCAAGTTCGGGGCCTCCTGCCGCAGGTCCACGATCTCCCTATTTTATAGGCAGATCCACCCGCCCGCGCGGCGCAAGGAATGCGTCCCGGCGCAGAATTCGGCCCAGCGACTGGCTTGACGAAACGTCAAGTTCGGGCTCGACGAACCTCGACGCGACGACTACGGTCGAGATCGAGGTGGGCGATGAAGATCCTGATCGTGGACGGCGACCGGGCGACCTCGTCCTCACCGGCGACGCGTTCGGCCTCGGCGTGAGCGAGCTCGTCGCGCGCGGAGCGCTCGACCTCGTGCGCCGGATCGGGGCCGAGGTCGTCGTCCTCGACTCGATCTCGGCGCTCTTCAACCCGCGCCCGCCGGAGACGATCGTACGCAGCCTCGTCTTCTTCCTCGTCAACGCGCTCGAGGACCGCGGCCTCACCGTCATCATCACCGCCGAGGCGCCCGCCGACTACAGCCGCCCGACCGTCCTCGGCGCGGAAGACTACGTCTGCGACCTCGTCCTCGTCCTCCGCAACGTCACGCCGTGACGCGCATCGGCGATCAGCCCGCGGAGGTCCTCCGCTTCTTCGTCGCGGCGAGCGCCGTCCTCGCCGAGCCGGCGCCGTCGCTCGAGGAGGTCGCCCGCCTCGCCGTCCCTTCCCTCGCCGACTGGTGCACGATCGATCTCCCCGACGAGCTCGCCGCCGCGGCGCACGTCGATCCGAGCCACGTCCAGCTCCTCCGCGAGCTGCGCCGCCTGCCGTTCGCGCCGGCGGGGCCGTACGGCGTCGCGCGCGTGATCGCGAGCGGCCAGCCGGAGCTCGTCATGGCCGCGACCGACGACATGATCGCGGCGATGAGCGCCGACGCGCGCGCGCTCGCGGCGCTGCGCGAGCTCGCGACCGTCTCCTGGATGACGGCGCCGCTCTCGGCGCGCGACAAGACGTTCGGCGCGATCACGTTCGGACGCGTCGACCACGCCCGCGCCTACGACCCGTCCGACCTCCGGCTCGCGGAGGACGTCGCGCGGCGCATCGCGAGCACGCTCTCCCACGCCGAGGCGCTCAAGACCGCGCAGCGCGAACGCGCGCGGGCGGAGGAGGCGAACCGGGCGAAGGACGATTTCCTCGCCGTCGTCTCGCACGAGCTCCGCACGCCGCTCAACGCGGTCCTCGGCTGGGCGCGGCTCCTGCGAGACGGCTCCCTCGACGCGGCCAAGACCGCGCGCGCGATCGACACGATCGAGCGCAACGCGAAGGCGCAGAGCCAGCTCATCGACGACCTCCTCGACGTCTCGCGCATCATCACCGGACGGATCCGCCTCGACGTCCGCTCGGTCGATCCGGCGTCGCTCGTCGCCGGCGCGATCGACTCGATCCGTCCCCTCGCCGAGAGCAAGAACGTCCGCCTCCACACCAACATCGATCGCGACTGCGGTCCGATCGTCGGCGACGCCGATCGGCTCTTGCAGGTCGTGACGAACCTCCTCGGCAACGCGGTGAAGTTCACGCCGGCGGAGGGCCATGTCCGCGTCTCGCTCCAGCGCGTCGATCGCACGATCGCGCTCACGGTCGCGGACACCGGCGCCGGCATCCGCCCCGACGTGCTGCCCTACGTCTTCGATCGCTTCCGGCAGGCGCCGGGCGCCGCGCGCACCAGCGGCGGCCTCGGGCTCGGCCTCGCGATCGTCCGCCACCTCGTCGAGCTGCACGGCGGCCGCGTCCAGGCCTACAGCGAGGGCGTCGGCCGCGGCTCGCGGTTCGTCGTCACGCTCCCGGTGACGTCGATCGGCGAGCGGACGCCGGCCGCGCGCGCGTACGCGCAAGGCTACGCGCCGCCGCGGCTCGACGGCCTCCGGATCCTCGTCGTCGACGATCAACCCGATGCGCGCGAGCTCGTCGTCTCGCTCTTCGAGGAGGCGGGCGCGACCGCGATCACGGCCGCGACGGCGGAGGAGGCGCTGACGCGCGTTCGACACGAGACCCCCGACGTCATCGTGTCCGATCTCGCGATGCCGATCGAGGACGGCTACACGCTCATCCGCCGCGTGCGCGAGCTGCCGCCGGAGGAGGGCGGAGGCACGCCCGCGGTGGCGCTCACCGCCTACTCGCGGCTGGAGGATCGAACGCGCGCGCTCCGCGCCGGCTTTCAGATGTGCCTGACCAAGCCGGCCGAGCCCGCCGAGCTCCTCATCGTCGTGGCTGGGCTCGCGCTCCGCGCCGTCTCCGCGCTGCGCACCGTCGCGGTGTCAAGGGCTTGACTCGACAATGCCACGATCGAGCATCCTGCCGCGCACAGGTGACGAACCCGAGCATGGACTTAAGTTGCTCCCTCGAACTCGTTCGAAGGAGAGGTCGCTTGACGTTTCGTCAACGTTCGAAGGCAAAGCTCCGTGTCATCGGCGATCGCGCGCGCGATCCGGCCGCCGTGCTCGCGCTCGTGCGCGCCTGCGCGGCCACCGGTCGCTACCGCGTTTGGTCGCGCGCGATCGCGAAGCGCGGTCACGTGTTCGCCGATCTCGCTGCGGCGCTCCGCGCGCCCGCGTCGGCGGTGTGCGCGGACGCGAAGGCGAACGAGTGGCTCGTCCACGGCGCCGGGATCGACGGCGAGCCGCTCGTCGTTCGAGTCGCCGTGCGCGCACGGATGGTGACGATCGTGGACGTACGCGCGACAATGAAGAAGGCACCTCGATGAAGCGATGCGAATGCGGCGGCGATCTGAAGGCCGGACCCCAGCGCCTCTCCGCCGTCGCGGGGGGGCGCCGCTTCCGCGCGACCGTCACCGCGCCGGTCTGTCGTCGCTGCCGAGCGTCGTTCGTCGACGGCCGGCTCCTCGAGCGGTTCGACCTCGCGATCGCGTGCGATCTCGCGATGCGCGGGCCCGCCGACGGCGAGACCTTCCGCTTCCTGCGGAAGGCGATCGGGCTCGCCGCCGCGACGCTCGCGGAGCTCCTCGGCGTCAGCGCGGAGACGATCTCGCGCTGGGAGAACGGGCAGCGCGCGGTCGACGGACCGGCGTGGATCACGGTGGGGACGCTCGTCCTCGAGCGCGCGGGCCGCCCAACGTCGACGCTCGATCGGCTCGGCGTCCTCGCGCGCGACGCGCGCCCCGCGTCGCCCGTCACGCTGGTCGTGCAGCCGCAGGCCGCGACCAAGATGTAGCGTTTGTCCCTGCGCGTGCTCGTCGCGCGCGCCGAACCGGGCCGTTCGCCGCGTCTCTGCACCTCACGCGACACGCGATCGCTCACCTCGACGCGAGGTCGTCCGCGAACGGGCGGCGGCGAGCGCAGGCGCGGACCGTGCACGCACCCACGCGCGATGAGCCCTCCTCTTGTGCCGCACGACCGCCTCGAGACCGGAGTCGCAGGGCTCGATCGCGTCCTCGGAGGCGGGCTCCTGCGCGGCGGCCTCCACGTCGTCGCCGGGAGAGCCGGCGTCGGAAAGACGACCCTCGCGAGCCAGATCGCGTTCCACTCCGTCGCGCGCGGCGCCCGCGCGGTCTACGCGACGTTCCTCGTCGAGCCGCACGAGCGCCTCCTCCACCAGCTGCGCTCGTTCGCGTTCTTCGACGGCGCGCGCGTCGGCCGCGAGCTCGTCTACCTCGACGCTTACCCCGCCTTCCGCGCCGGCGGCCTCGACGCGCTCACCGGCGCGCTCCGCGGGATGATCCGCGATCGCGACGCGTCGCTCCTCGTCCTCGACGGGCTCCCGTCCGCGGAGGACCTCCGCGCTGCTCCGCTCGAGCACCGCGCGTTCCTCGTCGAGCTCCAGGCGTCGCTCGTCGCGCTCGACTGCACGGCGCTGCTCGTGACGAGCGGCGACGCGGACCACGCGACCGCCGACGGCGTCTTCGAGCTCGCGAGCACGCGCGCAGAGCTCCGGCGCGTGCGCGAGCTCACCGTCCGGAAGCTCCGCGGCGGCGGCCACATCGACGGGACGCACGTCTTCCGCGTCACGAGCGACGGCGTCGTCGTGTACCCGCGCCTCGAGGCGATCGAGCCGGACGCGCCCGGGGCGACGGCGCCGGTCCAGGACGGGCGCGTCCCCTTCGGCGTGGCGGGGCTCGACGACCTCTTCTCCGGCGGCGTCGCGCGAGGCTCGACGACGTTGCTCCTCGGTCCGTCCGGCGCGGGCAAGACCATCCTCGGCCTCCACTTCCTCGCCGCCGGCGCGGCGAGCGGCGACAAGGCGCTCCACTTCGGGTTCCACGAGCGATCGCAGGTGCTGCTGCGCAAGGGCGACCGGCTCGGGATGCGCCTCTCCGAGCACGCCGCCGCCGGCGACCTCGTCGTCCACTGGGAGCAGCCCTCCGAGGCGCTGCTCGATCAGGTGATGGCCGACCTCCTCGCGATCGTCGAGCGGGAGCGCGTGCGCCGCCTCTTCATCGACGGCTTCGCCGGGCTCCGCACCGCGGTGCACCCGGAGCGCCTCGCGGGGATGCTCGCCGCGGCGGCGGAGCTCCTCTCGCGCGCGGGGGTGACCACGCTCGTCACCGACGAGACGCGCGAGCTCTACGTGAAGGACGTCAGCGTCTCGACGCCGAACGTCTCCGCGACCTTCGACAACATCGTCCTCCTGCGCCGGGTCCTGCTCCACGCCCAGCTCGTGCACCAGCTCTCGATCATGAAGACGCGCGACACGCCCCACGACAACCGCGCGTGGGAGCTCGCGGTGACGCGGGAGGGCATGTTCCTCGTCGCGCCGTTCGACACGCCGGAGGCGCGCCGCCTCCGCGGCGACGGCAGCGGCGCGATCCCGAAAGAGCGGCCGGCGACGATGCCGAGGCGACGGCCGAAACGCGAGTAGACCGTTGACGAGCTCGATCTGCGCCACCCTCCTCGTCGTCGACGACGAATTCCCGACCCTGGACACGCTCGCCGAGGTCCTTCGCTGGGACGGCCACACGGTCCACACCGCGGCCGACGGACGGCAGGCGCTGGAGGTCCTCGCGAGCACGAGCGTCGACCTCGTCCTCCTCGACGTGATGATGCCGATCCTCGACGGGCTCGAGACGCTGCGCGAGCTGCGCGCGCGCCCCGAGCTCGCCGCGTTGCCCGTCATCCTCATGACCGCGGCCCCCAACGGCGTCCCGCACGACGCGCCGCCGCACGACGCGCTCCTCGTCAAGCCGTTCACCGCCGCCACCTTGCGCACGGTCCTCGCGCACTCGCTCGCGCTCCGCCGGTCGACGCCATGACCGCGGCGCGCTTGTTGCTGGGAGGTGGGACGTGAACACGGTCGAACGAGATGACGTCGCCGCCGCGCCGATCCTCCTCGGCGGGGGCCGGCGGGCGAACCTCCTCGCGCTAGAGGCGGCGATCGAAGGGTTGGGCCGGCCGGTCGTGTCGGCGCGAACGGAGAGCGAGGCGATCGCGCTCGCCTCGCTGATCGAGCCGGCCGTCGTCCTCCTCGATCTCGAAGGCATCGGCGCCGGCTTCGAGACGGCGGCGCAGATCGCGGGGGAACGACTCCGGCCGATCGTGCTCCTCACCGATCGCGCCGACGTCGCGCGGGGCTACGCGAGCGGAGCGGCCGACGTCCTCTTCGAGCCCTTCGATCCGGACGTCGTGCGCGCGAAGGTCGCGTTCTACGTCGCGCTCCACGAGCAGCGCGTGGCGGTGGAGCGCGAGCGCGCCGTGCTCGCAGATCGCCTCCGCCTCGTGCTCGACACGTCCGGCCTCGGGACGTGGGAGTACGACGCGCGCCGCGACGTCCTCCACGGCGACGACACGTGGCGCGCGCTCGTCGGCGCGCCGCGGACCCTCGACGAGCTGCGCGCGCTCCTCGGCGACGAAGACCGCGCCGCCTTCGACGCGGCCTTCCCCGACGGCGCGAAGGTCGACGTCCACGTCGCCGAGCGCGCGATCGCGCTCCGCTGGATCCGCAACGGCGACGACGGCGCGGCCCGCTCCGTCATCGGCACCGTCCTCGATCTCACGCCGCGACGTCGCGCCGACGAGGAGCGCGATCGCCTCACCGCCGAGCTCGCGGCCGCGCACCGGGTGGCGGAGGCGGCGCAGCGCGTGAAGGAGAACTTCCTCACGATCGTCTCGCACGAGCTTCGGACGCCGCTCCACGCCGCCCTTGGATGGTGCCAGCTGCTCCTCACCGAGGACGCGGTGGCGCCGGAGCGCGTCCGCGCGGCGTGCGAGGTCATCGCGCGGAACGTCGACGCGCAGGTCCGCCTCATCGACGACATCCTCGAGGCCTCGAGCATCGCGAACGGCGACCTCCGCATGTCGCTCGCGCCGGTGGACCTCGCGGCGATCGCGCGGAAGGCGCTCGACCACGCCGCGACCGCGATCGCGGCGAAGGGCCTCTTCCTCGAGGCCGGCGTGATGCCCGACGCGTGCTGGACGATCGCGGACGCGACGC
The DNA here is from genome assembly GCA_019637155.1 of Labilithrix sp. NCBI lineage: Bacteria > Pseudomonadati > Myxococcota > Polyangiales > Labilitrichaceae > Labilithrix > Labilithrix sp. Next base: position 135,130 of record JAHBWE010000021.1, read on the forward strand.
GCATCCAGCAGGTGTTCTGGAACCTGCTCGCGAACGCGGTGAAGTTCACGCCGGCGGGGGGCAAGGTCGCCTTCTCGCTCGAGCGGAGGGACAGCGTCGCGCGCCTCGTCGTCTCCGACGAAGGGGTCGGGATCGATCCCGAGTTCCTCCCCCACGTCTTCGATCGGTTCCGTCAGGCCGACAGCTCGACGACCCGCGCGTACGGCGGGCTCGGCATCGGGCTCTCGATCGTCCGGCACATCGTCGAGCTCCACGGCGGGACGGTGGACGTGGAGAGCCTCGGCCCCGGCCGCGGCGCGTCCTTCGCCGTCCACCTCCCGCTTCGCGAGCCTCAGGGATCGTCGCACGAAGAGGCGGCGCCCTCCGCGTCGGGCCAGCGCGGGAGCGTCACGTAGAAGGTCGCGCCTCCGTCGTCGCGCGCCGCCTCGATCGCGCCGCCGTGCGCGTCGACGAGCTTCTTCACGATCCAGTGACCGACGTCGGGCGCCGCCGCGCGCCGGGCGCCGCTCGCCGCGCCGCGCACCGTGATCCGGACCTCCTCCTCGTCGCCGTCGAGCGCGACGTCGACCGGCCTTCCGCCGCCGAGCTTCAGCGCGTCGGTCACGAGGTTCGCGACGATCGTCTCGAGGTGAAGCGGGTCCCACGCGCCGAGCTCCGGCCCGCGCTGGCGGACGCGCACGACGGCGCCGGCGCTCTCCTCGCGCAGGCGGCGCGACGCGCGCTCCACGATCTCGCCGAGCTCGCACGGCTCGGTCGCGAGGGCGACGATCCGATCGGGCGGGATCGGCGCTTCGAGGAGGCGATCGGCCACCTCGCGGAGCCGCTCCGCCGACTCGGCGAGGACCGCGCAGCGATGGATCAGCCACTCGCGCGGGACCTCGTCGGCGCTGTCCTTGAGCCGCGTCTCGACGAGGTCGAGGCCGAGCGTGAGCCCCTGGAGCGAGCCGCGCATCGCGTGCCCGAGCATCGCGACGAGCGCGCTGCGGGAGGCCTCCGCGTCGACGCGCTGCCGCTCGAGGCGGCGGAGCGCGACGTGCGCGGCGGCGCGTTCGGCGGAGGTCTCGACGAGCGCGTCGGCGAGCGGCCCGCGGTCGGCGCGATCCCAGAGCGACAGCTCGACGCGCGCGCCGCGCAGCGTCCGGACGACGAGGTGTCTCGCGTCGCTCCGCGGCCGGCGATCGAGCGCGCGCTCGGTCGCCTCGTCGACGTGCACCGCCGCGACACAGAGCGCGGCGTCGTCGACGAGGACGTCGATCGTGCAGCCGTCCGCGACGAGCGGGACGAGGCCACGAGCGATCGCCAAGAGCTCCGCGTCATCGCCCATCGGCATCTGTCTCGTCATTTAGGTCTTCTCCGCGCTCCGCGCCAGTCGCGGGCCGCGTCGCCGGCCGCGCCGCCGGCCGCGGGAGTTGAAATCGCAGCGGCGCTGTATCACTCTTGCTCCGTCGTGCCTCGTGAGCCGTCCGAACGCCGCGTCCTCGTCGTCGACGACGAGCCCGAGGCTCACGGCCTCTTCCAGTTCTTGCTCGCGCCGCACGAGATCGCGTTCGAGTTCTTCAGCGATCCGCCCGCCGCGCTCGATCGCCTCGCCGAGGCCGAGTTCGACGTCGTCATGACCGACCTCGTCATGCCGAAGCTCGACGGCGCGCAGGTGTGCGAGCGCGCGACCGCGACCCGGCCGGACATCCCCGTCATCGTCTTCTCCGCCGAGGCGTGCATCGGCTCCGTGCGCGAGGCGATGCACGCCGGCGCGCTCGACTTCATCGCGAAGCCGCTGACGCGCCCCGGCGTCTCGTCCGCGCTCGAGCGCGCGTTCGCGTGGCGTGACGCGCGCGCGCCGCTCGTTCGCGCGCGGACGTCGTTCGATCGGACGCTCGAGGCGCGGAGCACCGCGATGCAGCAGCTCGCGAGCGTGTTCGATCGCGTCGCCGCGTCGGAGGCGAACGTGCTCGTGCGCGGGGAGACCGGGGTCGGGAAGTCGGCGCTCGCGCGCGCGCTCCACGACCGGAGCTCGCGCGCGGCCGGCGCCTTCGTCGTCGTCGACTGCGCGACGTTGACCGACGGCATCGCCCTCGCGGAGCTCTTCGGCCACGCGCGCGGCGCGTTCACCGGCGCGCGCGACGAGCGGCGCGGGCTCATCGCCGACGCGCACGGCGGGACGCTCTTCCTCGAGGGCGTCGACGACCTCGGCGCCGGGGTCCAGGCCAAGCTGCTCCGCGTCCTCGACGAGCGGCGCGTGCGGCCGATCGGAGGCGACATCGCGATCGACGTCGACTTCCGGACGATCGCGTCGGGCAGCGCCGCGCTCGACGCCGCGTCGCGCGGCTTCCGGAGCGATCTCTTCTATCGCCTCGCGGCGATCGTCGTCGACGTGCCGCCGCTGCGCGATCGCAAGGAGGAGATCCCCTCCCTCGCGGCGGAGGTCCTCGCGCGGCACGGCGTGCACGCGACGTTCTCCGACGAGGCGATGCGTGCATTGTGCACTCATGACTGGCCCGGCAACGCGCGCGAGCTCGAGAACGCGGCGCTGCACGCGGCCGCGCTCGCGGGCCCGCGCTCGATCGCGCTCCAGGACCTTCCTCCCGCGGTGCAGCGTCCGCCCGACGCGCGCGCCGCGGATCCGACCGCGGGTCTCGTCACCGCCGACGCGCTGCTCCGCCGTCACGCGATGCGCGTGCTCGCGGCGACGGGCTACAACCTCCGCGGATCGGCGCGGCTCCTCGGCATCGATCGGAAGACGCTCGAGCGACAGCTCGCGGCGTGGGGCGTCTTGCGAAAGCGGCGCTGACGCCTCGCGGCACGACGCCGCGCGAACGGGTGGGCCGATCGATGCGACACGATGCCGATTCACGGCGTGCCAGCGCGCCGCGGAGCGAGCATGCCGCTTGCGTTGGGGGCGGCGTGATCGACGAGACCGCTCTCCTCTGCGGCGTCGAGGTCCTCCTCCTCGAGCCGTACGACGACCTCCGCGAGGCCGTCGCGAGGTGGCTCACGGCGGACGGCGCGACGGTGAGGACCGCGCCGACCGCGTCGGAGGGGCTCGCCGCGGTCTACCGCGATCCGCCCGACATCGTCGTCACGGAGCTCCTCGTCCTCGCCGGCGGGGCGAGCATCGTGTCCGCGCTCCGCCGCGCCGACGAGCGCTTGCCGGTCCTCCTCACGACCTCGCAATCGCACCGCGACGTGCCGCCTCTCTTGCACGCGGAGATCTGCGCGTACCTCCAGAAGCCGTTCGACCTGCCGACGCTCACGCGCCTCGTCGCCGGGCTCTCTCGCCGGCCCCGCTGAGCGGGGCGGTCACCTGTTTGGGCGACAGGCGGGCGGGCGAATTCGCGGAACGCTATCGTGATCGCGGCCGACCGGCCGGGATCTCATGCCGAAGCTCGCTCCTCTTCTCCTCGTCCTCTTCTCGACCCTCGTCGCCTGCGGCTCCGACTCGAAGCCCCAAGACGCGCCCGCGCTCCCCGCCGACGAGATCGAGGCGGTCCCGTTCGCGTCGACGAAGATGCTCACGACGGAGGACCTGTCGTCGCTCCAGCCGGACGCGGAGGACGGGAAGCTCGTCTTCACGCGCGCGCCGGCGAGCCTCGCCGACGTCGCGGTCGGGACCGTGATGGTGGCCGGCGTCTCCCCGTCGACGCCGCACGGGTTCCTGCGCGTCGTCACCGACGTCGCGCGGAGCGGCGAGACGCTCACGCTCGACACCGCCGGCGCGCCGCCGCAGCTCGCGTACCAGAAGCTCCACGCGCGCGTCGCGCGGCCGGTCTCGCTCGACGACGGCGAGCCGAAGATCGTCACCTCGCTCGAGCCGCTCGGGGTCGGCGGCACGTCGGAGCGGCAGACGCCGGTGGACGTCGTCCTCTACGACGGCGACGGCGACACGAAGACGACCGACGATCAGCTCCGGATCGAGGGCTACTTCAAGGGCGCCCTCACCTACGACCTCTCCCTCGACATCGACTGGGGCGCGATCAAGGAGCTCCCCTCCGTCGTGCGCGAGTGCGTCGCGAGCCTCGCGAAGATCGTGCGCGGGAAGAAGCCGAGCTGCTCGATCACCGACCTCATGCCCGAGGTGAAGGTGACGTTCACCGTCGATCCGAGCGTCGCGTCGGACCTCCGCCTCGTCGGGCAAGCCTCCCTCGCCTTCGAGAAGGAATTCGACGTCGCGGTCGTGCCGCTGACGCCGCTCGTGCTCGGCCCGCTCGTCTTCTTGCCGCGGCTCGAGGTGATCGCGAAGGTCGAGGGCGGCGCGAGCGCGTCCTTCCGCGCCGGCGTGGCGGGGCACATGACCCTCACCAGCTCGGTGACGGTGTCATCGAAAACGGCGGGCAACCCGACTTTCTCGCCTCCCACGATCAAGGACAAGGGCTTCACCGTCGAGGAGCCCACCGTCGGTCTCCACGCCCACGCGAAGGCGAACGCCGGCGTGCGCCTCACGATGCCGCTCTACGGGACGATCGGGCCGTACGCGACGGCGGAGGGGACACTCGCGCTCGAGGCCAACCCGTCGAAGACGCCGTGCTGGGAGCTCCGCGCGGGGCTCGAGAACGTCATCGGCGTGCGCATCACCACGCCGGCGCTCCCGTTCCTCGGACACCTGAAGCTCGTCGACTGGAAGACGTCGCCGCTCGCGGCGATCGACGAGGTCGTCGCGAGCGGCGCGTGCAAGGACCCGCCGCCGGGCGCGTCGCACCTGCCGCCCGGGAGCGGACCGGACGCGCCGGCGCTCCGCGAGCCGGCCTTCACCCCGTGGTCGCGGGTCACGGACGGCACGCTCGCGTCGACCACGAACGTGGGACCGTCGCAGACGGGGACGGTGTTCTCCGATCTCGATCGCGCGATCGACGGGCGGTGGCTCGTCGCGGGCAACGACGCGCGCTCGCTCGTGAAGATGAACGACGACGGCGCCGTGATCTGGCGCGCCGCGTTCGTCGCGGGCGAAGAGGAGACGCCCCTCACCGTCGTCCGCACCGCGCCCGCGCGCGACGCCTCGATCGCCCTGCTCGCGACCGGCGCGATCGGCTCGTCGTTCGATCTCCTCACGCTCGGACAGTCGGGCGGCGTGAAGAGGGCGCGCTCCTACGCGCTCCCGTACGATCTGTGCGCCACGCCGTCCCCGCGCCTGCTCGCGGCGGACACGGGCGCGGGCGCCGGCTTCTCGGTGCTCGGCGAGTGCCTCAGCCAGGGCAAGGCGTTCGTCGTCCACGTCGACGCGGCGGGCGACGTGACGGACGCGCGGCTCTGGACGCTCGAAGGCGCGGGCCACTTCGGCCCCGCCGCGTCCACGCGCACGACGACATCGCAGCTCGCGGTCACCGGTGTCCTCTCCACCACCAGCGACGACGGGATGTTCGTCGCGCGCCTCGACGACCAGGCGAACATCGTCGCGATCGACGCGTACGCGGGCTGCGCCGAGTCGTTCAACACGTCGCCGACGTCGCTCGTGGCCGCCGCCTCGAACGGCCTCACCGTCGCGGGCGGCAGCTTCGCGCAGGCTCGCGCCTTCGTCGCGCGGATCCACGAGGACGGCGGCGTCGGCTTCGTGACGTACCCCGGCATGAGCGGCGACAGCCCGAACTTCGTCGCGGGCGCGATCGCGGAGCTGCCCACGACCGGCTTCGTCATGGCCGCGTCGACGGTGGAGCTCACGGGTGAAGGAGCGGCGGCGGTGCCGGGCGTGGCGCTCGTCGGCCTCGACGCCTCCGGCCGCGCGGCGTGGGCGAAGCGCTATGCGCTCGCGGGCCGTTCGTCGTCGTTCCCCGCGCTCCGCCTGACGACGGACGGCGGCGCGCTGGTCTCCGCGCTCGCCTTCGGCGAAGGCGAGGCGCCCGGCGCGACGTGGTCGATGAAGGCCTTCGCGAAGGACGGCACCGTCACCGATCCGAACGTGACGTCCTCGGCGATGGTCCTCGACGGCGGCCCCGCCGACTGCCCCCTCCGCCGCATCGCGATCGCGCCGATCGTCGAGGAGATCGCGGTGGAGGTCACGCCGCTCCCGGTCACCCGCCGCTGAGCGCCTACTTTCCGAGCTTCTCCTCGAGGACGGAGAGGACCTGGGCGCGGTTCAGCGGCTCACGTTCGGAGAACGCGAGCACGTTGCCGGCCGGATCGACGACGATCGCGTTGGGGTACGACCGGATCCCGAAGCGCTCGGTCACGAGGAGGGAGACGTCCGCGTTGCCGGGCGTGGCGGCGACGGCCTCCGTCCACGACGCGGGGTGCGCCTCGAGGAACCCGTTCGCGGCCGCGAGGTCCTCCTCCGGATCGAGGCCGATGATGTCGAGGCCGCGCGGGCGGTACTTCGCGTCGATCTCCTTCAGGTGATCGGCCTCCGCCGCGCAGGGATGGCAGTAGCTCGTCCAGAAGTGGAGGAGGACGTACCGCCCTCTCCGCTCCGAGATCCGATGGCGCTTGCCCGCGACGTCGAGGAACGAGAAGTCCGGCAGCGGGGCGCCGACGGCCAGCTCGAAGAGCTTGTAGTCCGAGCTCGGGCGCTCCTCGAACGCGAACGTCCCCTTGCTCTCGTCGTACGACTTCGGCGCGAGGTAGGTCGTGCCGACGCGGAACACCGGGACGTGCGCGTCGGAGCTCTTGATCGCGGTCTCCCGACTCGAGAGCGGATCGAGCTTGCCGTCGCCGTTCGTGTCCAGCGCGACGTAGCCGTCATCGACTTTACCGCTTTCAATGAAGTCAACGGCGTAACGAACGAGGGTCGGTCTCCCTGCGACGTCGAGCGTCCCTTCGGCCATGTACGTGCTGCTGAAGAGGAAGCGCGACTCCGGCTTCATCCCGCCTTTGCGGCGCAGCGCCTCCTCGCGCGCGAGGCTACGCACCACGCGCAGGGCGAACTTGTCGATGAACCCGCCGGGGGAGAGCGGCCGGTCGATCGCCACGACCTCGTCCCCTGCCTCGTACGACTGCGGAGACTCCGCCGGCGGCGCCGCGAACGGGTGACGATCGCCGGCGGCGAAGGGGCCCTCGAGCCCGGCCTTCAAGTAGAGGAACGCGCCGGACGCCGACTCGACGAGGACGAGCTTCGACAGGGCCTTGCGGAGAGGAAGGATGCCGGCGAACGCGCGCTGGCCCGGCTCGAGCGGCGCGGGGAGCGAGGCGATGTCGGCCGCGCGCGCCGGCGCCATCCTCAGCGGCATCTTCTCCACCTCCACGAGGCGAAGCTGTCCGGCGTAGACACGCGGACCGGCCGGCGCAGCGCTCGCCTTCGCAGGCACGGGCGCGGACGCGGGCGCGGCGTGGGTCGCGCAAGCGGCGAGGAGCGGCAAGAGAACGAAGAGAGGTCTCATCCGGATGGCTCCCGAGCATAGCGAACCGCTCGCTGAAAAGTATCGCGCCGCCTGTCCGGCTCCCTGAGGTGCGTCAGGTGCAGCCCTTGCCGGAGCAGCCCTTAGTGCAGCTCGCGCCGGCGGCGCAGGCTTGGATGCAGCCGCCGCCCGAGCATGTCATCTGGCACTTGGAGCCTGCGGCGCAGGACTGGTTGCAGCCGCCGCCCGAGCACTGGAGGTTGCACTCCTGGCCCGCGGCGCATGCCTGCGTGCAGCCGCCGTTCTTGCAGGTCTGGCCCGGCACGACGGAGTAGCTGCCGGGGTTGGCCGGCGCCGCTGGAGCCGTCGGGATGTTCGTGGGGAGCCCCGGGATGTTCGTGGGGAGCCCTGGGATCGCCGTCGTCGCGGCCTTCGGCGCCGCGCCGCCGGCGGGCGCCGCGACGGGGGCGGGCCCGGGCGCCGGCGCTGGCGCAGCGGCGGCCGGGGTCGTTGGGGTCGTCGCCGTCGGGGTCGTCGCCGTTGGGGCCGAGACCACCGGCGCCGCCGTCGACGTCTCCTCCGTCTTGCTGCAGAGGTCCGCGGGGCCGGCGAAGGTGACGAGGGCGGCGAGCGCGAGCGAGGCTTTCACGACGCCGAATCTATCCCAGATCGCAGAGCTACTGCTTGAGGACGAGATCGGCCTTTCGCAGCGTGTGCTTCGCCGGTGTCGTTCCCCACGCGAGATTGACCTTCACCGTGGTCGGCCCTGCTTGCGCGAGCGAGACCTCGCATCCCATCTTGCCGTTCCCGCGCCAGGAGTGAGACTCGCCGACGTCGCTCGAGACCCATCCCATTCGGACCCGGTGCTTCCCGAGCGGGTTGCAGACCGTGCTCACGACGCAGGTCCCGTTCTGGAAGAGATCGACCTGGTACGCCAGCGCGGCGGGACCTTCCCATTCGATGTCGAGGTCGGTCCAGACGCCCACCTCGCCGGCGGCGAGCGTCATCGTGGTCTCGCCCGCGCCGGGGGCGGAGAAGGGCACGCGGCCGAGCTCCTTCGCGCAGCCGGAGAGGAAGGAGAGGAACGTGAGGAGGGCGGCGAGCACGCCGAGCGAGCGCATGACGCAAAGGTAACGCACGAGGCGCGATCTGGCTCAATGGGAGCATGGTCGCAGTCACTCGCGCGTGAAGGTGCCGTCGCCGATCGTCCGGAGGACGACGTCGCCGTCGCGCGCGGTCACCCAGAGGGAGTCGCTCGCGGGGACGTCGCGCCAGTTGTCGGTCCCGCCGCGGACGCACGTGTTGGTCGCGTCGAAGGCGCGCACCGTCTTCGCACCAGGCCCTCCCATCGCCGCCGTCAGCTCCTCGACGACGGCCGCCGACGGATGGCAGTAGCCGTCGTTCGTCCCCTCGTTCTGCTTCGCGGCCGAGATGACGGCGTACTTCGGCCGGGCCCTCTCGAGGAAGGAGGGGCCGGTCGACGTCTCGCTTCCGTGATGGCCGACCTGAAGGAGCGTCACCTCACCGCGAAGGTCCCACGCGTCCTCCTCTTCGACCGGCGCGTCGCCGGTGAAGAGGAGCGACGACTTGCAGTAGTCGACGCGGAGTCCGATGGAGCACTCGTTGGGATCGCGCGGGCAGCCCGCGGTCCACTTGCTCGGGAGGATGGGTGTAAACCTCACGCTTCCCCCCTCCGCGATCGGGCTCGCGGGGCGCTCCGGATCGACGACGTGGATCGTGGCGTCGGTCGCGGCGGCGGCCGCGCGTGCGTCGCGGATCACGGCCGTCTTGTCGAGGTCGAGCCCGTTGTCGACGTAGAGCGCGGTCTTGAACGTCGTGAGGACGGCCTCCGCGCCGCCGACGTGATCGGAGTGCTGATGCGTGATCCACAGCGCGTCGAGCCCGCGCGCGCCGACGTCGCGACGAAGCCCGCTCATCACGCGCTCGTGCCACGCCTTGCATCCGGCGCAGGGACGGCGCGGGCTCTCCCCCGCGTCGACGAGGACCTGCCGCCCATCGGGCAACGTGAGGAGGACCGCGAGCGCCTGCCCGCTGTCGTAAAAGCGAACCGTGAGCGGAGCTCCGTCGCCGCACGCCGCCGCGGACGCGTCCCCCACCGGCGCCGGAGGCGGCGGCCCCCCCGACGTCGTCGGCGTCACCGGCGGCCCCGACGTCGTCTCGGCGCACGCCCCAACGAACGCGGCGACGAAGAGGAGCGCACCCGGAGGAGCGAATCGCATCCGATCGACGATACCGCACCGCGCGTCGCCGTCACGGTGCCGTCGCCCGGCGCGAGGAGCTCCCACTCCTCCGAGAGCGGATCGCGTTCGCGCCGGACGTGAGCCCATTCAGGTCCGTAACGGCAAAACGACGGCGCTACCCCCGCGCCTGAAGCACCCACGCGAGCGCCGCGCGCGCGAGCGCGTGCTCGTGGCGGAGCGCCATGTGTCCGCACGGGGCGGTGAAGACGCTCACCGGGCCGCCGCAACGGCGCGCGAAGCGCTCGCCGCACGCCGGATGACACATGATCCGATCGCGCGCCCCCACCACCGCCGCGACCGGCACCTTCACGTCCACCGCGGCGGCGAGGTAGTCGTCACCGCGCGCGCTCGCCCACGTCCCGCTCGTCACGCCGCGTAAGAGATCGTGGAGGTACGGCGCGCTCGCGTCGTCGGTGCCGAGGCGGAGCGCGCGCGCGGGAAAGACGCCGGCGCGATCCGCCACCTCCAGCGTCGCGCGGGCGAGCGCGCGCTTCGCCGCCCATCGCGCCGCGCTCGGCTCGAGCGCGCGGAGCCACACGTTGCCGCCGAGCATCACGATCGCGTCGGCGCTCGTGCGCCCCGTCCCCTGCGCCGCGACCGCGACGTGCGCGCCCAGCGAATGACCGAGCACGACGACCGGGTGCTCCGCCCGCGCCCGCACGCACTCCACCACCGCGGGGAGATCCACCGCGACGAGGTCGTCGTAGCGGTACGTGCGCGACGGCGTGCTGTCGCCGTGCCCGCGGAAGTCGAACGTCACCGCGCGCCAGCCGTCGGCCGCGAGCGCGCGCGCGAGCCCGCGGAGCGACGAGCGCCGCGCGAACATCGCGTGCGCGAGGACGACCGAGGCGCGCGGCTCCACGCCGTCGGGCGGCTCGAACGCGTTCGCGCGGAGGACCACGCCGTCCGACGCGCGCACCTCGATCTCGTCGTAGCCGGCAGGCGGCTGGAAGCCGGAGCCGTACACGTCAGTCGAGCGGCAGGACCCAGACCTCGTCGCCGAGCTGGACGCCGAGGGTCTTCGCCTCGCCGCCGCCGACCGCGGCGCCGTCTTCGACCGACGTGAGCGGCGAGAGCACCGCGCGGAACCACGGCGGGTCCTTCATCTCGACCGCGACGAGGCCGCGCCGCCCGACGCGCGTGCCCGGCGGGAGGAGCTGGCGGATGTTGAGGTGCTGCGTCGCCTTCACGAGCGTGATCTCGTCCGTCGGCGCGGTGAAGTGGGGGCCGCCGTCGAAGGGATCGACGCGCTCGGCGTAGCGGAAGCCGATCCGGCGGAGGAGCTTCTCGACCCCGCGCGTCTGCGCGCCGACCTTGCCGATGACCGCCTGCGCCTCCTTCGGGAGGAGCGACGCGTAGATGCTGCCCTCCGGGAAGAGCCCGCGGATGAACTCCTTGTTCCGGCGCGAGAGCTTGTCCGCCTCCTCGTAGCTCATGTCCATGAAGTGGCGGCCGAGCGCGTCCCAGAGGTGGCTCGTGCCGTCGGCCTCGAGCGGCGGGAGCAGCTCCGCGAGCACCTCGTCGCGGAACGCCTCGCGGTGCATCTTCAAGAAGAGGAAGCGCACGTACGAGAGGAAGGTGCCGAGCCGCTCCGGCACCCGGCGGTAGTCGGGGTGGAGGACGAGGCCGCCGATCTCGGTCGGCCCGTCGTACGAGTACCCGATGCTGAGGACGGTGTGCTTGAAGTGCTTGTCGAGCGTCGCCGAGTAGCGCTCCTCGTCGGTGACGTCGAGATAGATGTAAGGCGCATCCTTCCGCCCGAGCTGTCCGAAGATCATCGACGTGCCGATGATCCTGTCCTTCGCCCGATCGACGAGGACGAACACGTACTGGCGGCGATTCGGCTCGAGGACGCCCTCGAAGCTCTGCTGCGAGCTCTCGAGGATCTGCTGCACGCCCTCTCGTTCGTGCGGGAGGTTGACGGTGTTGAGGTGCCGCGCGATCGCGAGGATCTGTTCTTCGTCGCCGAGCGTGGCGCCGCGGATCTCGTAGAGCGGCTCCATTCGCGAGCATGATACGTTGCCTTCCCGTGCGACGGCTTGCATTCGTCATCCTCCTGCTCTCTGCGATCGGACTCCAAGGCTGCAAGGGCTGCCAGAAGAGCGGCGGCTCGGATCGCCTGAAAGTGGCGGTTTCCATCTTTCCGATCTACGACCTGGTCCGGCGCGTCGCGGGCCCCGACGCCGACGTGAGCCTCTTGCTCCAGCCGGGCCGGAACGAGCACCACTTCGACCCGACGCCGCGGGACGTCGAGGCCGCGGCGGCGTCGAAGCTCGGGGTCATGGTCGGCCTCGGCCTCGATCCGTGGATGGAGAAGCTGATGAAGGACGCCGCGCCCGACGCGCGCATCCTCAAGGTCGGCGATCGCGTCCCCATCCTCACGATCAAGGACGACCCGATCGGCGCGGAGGACCACGACGATCACGACGAGGACGAGCACGCCGACGGCGGGCACCACGAAGAGCATCACGACGAGCACGAGGAGCACCACGAGCACGAGAAGAAGGGCGCCCCCGATCCGCACGTGTGGCTCGATCCGCAGCGCGCGCAGCTCATCGTCCGCGCGATCGCGGAGGAGCTCGGGCGCGTCGACACCGCGCACGCCCTCGCCTACCGCGCGCGCGCGACCGAGCTCGACAAGTCGCTCGTCGAGGTCGATCGCGAGGCGGCGGAGCGCCTCAAGAAGCTCTCGAAGAAGGGCTTCGTCACGTTCCACGGCTCCTTCGGCTACTTCGCGGAGCGGTACAAGCTGAACATCATCGCCGTCATCGAGCCCTACCCCGGCTCGGAGCCTACCGGCGAATACGTACAAAAGGTGCTCACCGCGATTAAGGACAAAAAGGTCCCGGCCCTCTACAGCGAGCCGCAGCTCGATCCGCGGCCGGCGAAGATCCTCGCGGAGGAGGCGAAGATCCCGCTCGGGGTCCTCGATCCCGTCGGCGGCGGACCGGAGACCGACAGCTACGAGAAGATGATCCGCTTCGACGTCGCGCAGCTCGAGAAGTACCTCAAGTGAGCGGGAGCGTCGCCCCCGGCTCGCGCGGCCTCGGCCCGGCGTCGCGGCGCCCGTCGCGCGTCACGCCCTTCCGCGGCACGCTCCCGCCCGACGACGCGACGCGCGTGCTCGACATCAGCGGCGTGAACAAGCGCTTCGGCGACAAGATCGTCCTCGAGGACGTCTCGTTCCACGTCCCGATCGGCGAGTTCCTCTGCCTCTCCGGCCCCAACGGCGCCGGCAAGAGCACGCTCCTCAAGTGCATCCTCGGCCTGCTCGAGCCGGACAGCGGGACGATCCGCATCGCGGGGCTGCCGGTCGAGAAGGGGCGCTCCAAGATCGGCTACGTCCCGCAGCGGAAGGCGTTCGATCGCGACTTCCCCGCGTCGCCGATGGAGGTCATCGTCGCGAACCTGCGCGGCCGCTGGCCGATGAAGATCTCGAGCGAGGAGAAGGACATCGCGATCGCGATGCTGAAGCGCACCGGCGCCGAGGCGTACGCCAACGCGCAGATGCGGGACCTCTCCGGCGGTGAGACGCAGCGCGTGTTCCTCGCGCGCGCGCTCGCGACGAAGCCCGAGCTCCTCGTCCTCGACGAGCCCACCGCCGGCGTCGACGTCGGCGGCCGCGCCGCGATCATCGATCTGATGGCGGAGATCAGCGCGTCCGACTCGATCGCGGCGATCCTCGTCACGCACAACCTGCAGGCGATCGCACGATGTGCGGAGCGCGTCGTCTACCTCGAGCGCACGGTCAAGGCGTGGGGGCTGTGGTCGGAGCTCTCCGGCGACCAGGAGCTCACCGCCATCCAGCTCTCGGGCGACCACAAAGCGCTGCAAATGGACGGCGACTGAGGCCGACCAAGCGAGGCCCGAGTCTTGCGTGCAAAGGAGCATGGCCGCTCCCCTCAGCACCCCGACCCCGTCCGAAGCTGGGCTTCCACACCGCAGGGAGACCGCCGTCGTCGCGACGGGCACGCTCGTCGGCGCCGCAGCCGGCGCGGCCGCAGGCGCGATCGCAGGCCCGCCGGGCTTGATCGCAGGCGCGGTGATCGGCGCGGTCGCAGGTGCGGCGACGGGTGAGGCGCTGGTCGAGAACGACATCGAGGACGCGAAGCTCGAGGCCGAGCTCGACGAGGAGATCGGCGTCACCGGCGGCGCGATCGGCGCCGCGATGACGACACGCCCCTCACGGATCGGCTGTTTCTCCGCAGGATCCGCAGGTGTCGGCGAGAGTCACAGCCCAAGCCAAGACGGCGGAACCGGCCTCGTCGGCGCCGGCGAAGCCGACTGACCCCGCCCCCGAAAGCAACCACAACAGCGAGGCCCATGTTCGCGGGGTGGCGTGCAGGGCCTTCGCGTCCCACCCCCGGGGCCCCGCGAAAGCGGCCGCGACAGCGGTTGCGAAGCAACCCGAGCGCAAAGCGCGAGGGCCGTGTTCGCGGGGTGGGGTGCAGGGGCGAAGCCCCTGCACCCCAGTAAGCCCTTTCGCCACGTTGGACCACGGGATCACGGGAAGACCGCGCGCATGGAAGGCTCAGCGGTCGGGTGCTAGCTTAAACGGGCTTCCGTCATGACGCGCAGTCCCGAAACCCCGATCATCCTCTGGATCTGCGCCGCCGTGTGCGCGCACTTCCTGTTCGCCGAGGGCGGAGGGACGATCGCGGAGCACTACGAGGACTCGAGCTACCTCCTCGGGATGGGCGCGCGCGCCCGCGGCGCCGCCGCGACGCGGGACCAGACCGTCGACATCATCACGAACGAGGACGGCAAGGCGGAGGAGGAAGAGCCGAAGCCGGAGGAGCCGAAGCTCGAGGCGAAGAAGGAAGAGAAGAAGCCGGACGAGAAGAAGCCGGAGCCGCCGAAGCCGGAGGTGAAGAAGCCCGAGCCGCCGCCGCCGGCGCCGGTGAAGATCGCGGTGCAGGAGGAAGACCCGCTCAAGAAGCTGGATCAGACCCCGCTGAAGCAAGACAACCGCATCGCCGTGAAGCAGCACGTCGCCGACAAGAAGCAAGAGGACAACCCCAACGCGAAGTTCATCGCGGACGAGGCGAACAAGGTCCAAGAGGAGAGCGTCGCGACGCAGACCTCACACGACGAGGACGATCCGAACCCCACCCCGGGCGCGAACAAGCTCGCGGGCCCGAAGGATCGCGTCGGCGACAGCGAGAAGACGAAGATCGCCGAGAGCGAGGAGCACAAGGGCGAGCAGAACAAGGCGCCGGGCGAGAAGGGCACCGAGTTCGACATCCAGCACGACAACAAGCCGATCGATCGCCCGATGGGCCCGGTCGCCGCCGCGAGCCTCCCGCCGTCCGAAGCCATACCGCGCGCGGGCGGCGACGGCCGCACGCCGGGGCAGACCTCGCAGAACCAGCCGCAGCCGCAGCTCGTCCCCGGCGCGCCCCCGACCGACAGCCCGGAGGTCGCGCAAGGCGGCTCGAACGGCACCTGGATCGTGAACCCGATGCGTCCGGGCGCGACGAACGATCCGAGCACGGGCGTCCCCGGCACGACGAACCAGAAGCAGCCGATCGCGCAGAACCAGCCGAGCACGAAGTGGCTCGGGCTCGGCGGCCAGGCCGCGCCGGGCCAGCTCAACTTGAACCTCTCCCAGAACGGCGTCGTCGCGGCGGTGGGCGCCGATCAGCTCCGCAAGGAGCGCGAGGCGGACGGCGAGCGGCGCAAGAGCGAACATCGCGGATCGTGGACCGCGTCGAGCTTCGAGCGCTGGCGCAACGCGATCGAGAACTACGTGTCGAGCGTGAAGCCGGGGAACCAGACCTCGCTCAACACCGCGGCGGTGCCGTTCGCCTCGTACCTCAACACGATCCACAACCGCATCCACCCCATCTTCGCGGACAACTTCCTCGGCTCGCTCGACTCGCTGCCGAAGACGCACCCGATGAACAACCCGAAGATGGTGACGCGCCTCGAGATCGTGGTGAGCCCGAAGGAGGGGCGCATCGTGAAGATGGGCATCGTGAAGACGAGCGGCATCACCGCGTTCGACATCGCGGCGCTCGACAGCGTGAACCGCGCGCAGCCCTTCGGCCCCGCCCCGGGCGCGATCGTGAGCCCGGACGGCAACGTGTACCTCCACTGGGAGTTCCACCGCGACGAGGTCTTCGCGTGCTCCACGATGCACGCGCGCCCCTTCATGCTGAACACCCCCGCCAAGCCGCAGAGCCCGGAGCCGGAGCCCCCCGGCAGCCCCAACTCCCCCACGCGCGAGCGCGGCGCGCCGCCGCCGGTCAACGTGCAAGGTACACGCGAAGGCAGGCTCGAGCTCCCGCCGCTCTCGCGCCCGCTCACCGCCGGCTGACGCCCGATCCGTGCCCTATCGCCGCTCCGCCGACGAGACAGCGCCGGCGACCTCGGCGGCGACGAGGCTCCTCCGCCTCGACGCGGCCGGCCACGACGGCGCGAACGGCGCGCGGGGACGGGACGGCGCGCCGGGGAGCGGCGCGCCCGGCAGCGACGCGAGCTCCGCCGCGCCGGGCGCGAACGGCGGGAAGATCGTCGTCGCGCTCTCGAGCGACACGCGCGACGGGATCGCGCACGTCAAGGGCGAGGTCTCGGCGCGGTCGCGCGCGTCCGCGCCGATCGACGTCGAGATCGCGTTCGACCGCCCCGGCATGATCGAGCTCGTCGCGCTCGGCGGTGACGGCGGCGACGGCGGCGACGGCGGACGCGGCGGCGACGGCGCGACCGGGCTGCCGGGATCGGACGCGACGCGCTTCTCGTCCGGGAGCAACGGCGGGCCCGGCGGCGACGGCGGACACGGCGGCAACGGCAGCCACGGCGCGAACGGGGGGAGAGGCGGCGACGTCACCGTTCGCGTTCACGACCGCGACACGCACCTCTTGATGCTGATCGCGCACGACGTCCGCGGCGGCAGCGGCGGCAGGGCCGGTCGCAACGGCCCCGGCGGCTCGGGCGGGAGGGGCGGACGCGGCGGCAGCTCGTACTCGTGGACCACCACCGAGACCTACGTCGACGCGGAGGGGAGATCGCAGTCGCGCACCAAGTTCCACTCGAACCCGGGCGGCTCCACCGGACCGAGCGGACGGAGCGGGTTCGCGGGGACGGCCGCGCTGCGCGACGGCGCGCGCGGCGCGGCCGGGACCTTCCTCGTCGAGGTGAGCGACGACAGAGGGCGCGTCAGCCGCGCGGACTCGCGCTACGACGTGCGGCTCGTGTCGTTCCGTCATCGCAACGCGAACGACGACGGGATCTACGAGCCGGAGGAGCAGGTGTTCGTCGGCGACCTCGAGGTCGAGAACACCGGCGGGATGCCGCTCCCCGCGCACCACGACGTGATCGTGCGCGTGATCGACGACGGCTGGATCGCGCCGAAGGACACGCGCCTCGTCTTGCCGCGATCGCTCGCGCCCGGGCAGCGCCACCTCTTCACTGATCGGGAGCTCGAGCTCGCCCTCCGCCTCTTCCGCCCGCAGGCGACGGGCGGACCGCTCGCCGCGCCGGAGACGATCCGCCTCGTGTGCGAGCTGCCGAGCGTGCGCCGGAGCTTCGGCGCGTTCGCGTCGCCGGCGACGGACGAGATGGGGCGCATCGTGGTGCGCTTCCCGATCGAGCTGTCGCCGGTGAGGAGCCTCTTCTCGCTCTCGCCGGGGCAGGCCGCGCGCGTCCGCTGGTCGATCACGAACGCGTCGGAGAAGACGTTCGGCCTCGAGGGCGAGGCCGGCCGCGCGGTCGGCGTGCGCCTGCGGCTCGAGGGCGGCGAGCTCGGCGAGGACGACGTCCTCTTCGTCGATCCGTCCGGGACGCGGCGATCGCTGCGCGACGGCTACGAGGTCGACGTCCCCGCGATCGGGCCGAAGAAGACCGCGACGTTCGAGGGGACGATCGCGATCGCGCCGCACGCGCGACCGTACGCGTGCGTGCGCCTCGTCGCGAGCGCGGAGCTCGGGCACGTCGGCGCGCCCTCGACGACGCGGCCGATCCAGCTGCAGGAGCTCACGATCCGCGTCGGCCAGCCCAAGGACGAGGGCGACGCCGACGTGCTCCTCGTCACCAACAACCGGACGACGGACGAGGAGGTCGAGGCGTGGCGCGCCGTCCACCGCGACCTCGGGCTCTCGATGTCGATCTGGGACGCGTCGCTCGAGGGTGGGATGAGCGTGCTCACGGAGGTCGCGGCGCGCGAGCGCGCCTACCGCGCCGTGGTCGTCCTCGACGACGTGATGGACACGGCCGTCGGGACGCGGCACGCGAGCGCGCTCATCGGCAAAGAGACCGTGCACGCGGTGACGCGCGCCGACACGCATGTATTGTACATAGGCCCGAAGCCGCCGCTCGACGAGCTCGCCGTCCCTTCGCCGGCGGGGATGAGCTTCGAGGTCCACCGCTGGTACCTGTCGCCGTGGGCGACGCCGAGCGAGGCCCAGCTCGAGGCGCGCGCGGAGGACGTCGCCGAGCGCTTGCGGCGCCGCTACCCCGATCGCCGCTGGGTCGTCGTGTGGCGCTTCGCGCCGGAGGTGAAGGACGAGATCGCGTGGGCGCGCCGCGTGCGGCTCGGCACGATCGAGGTCCGCCGCACGTTCGCGCGCGGCGCGATCACCGAGGTCGTCGCCGGCGCGGAGGACCTCCACCGCGCCTCGTTCGTGCGCGACGACGCGACGTACGCGGCCCTCGTCCACGCGCTCCCGTTCGCGACGAAGCTCGCCCTCCTCGAGCGCGGCGGCGCGTACGGCGCGCGCACGCCGAAGCTCGCGGGCGGGATCGAGGACGTCCTCGCCGCCGCCGTCGTCGCCGACCTCGCCCACGAGCAACGCGCGATCGCGCCGCACGTCCGCGCGTCGCGCGCGGAGCTCCTCCGGCGGATGCCGCTCCTCCGCGCCTTCACCGACGCCGAGCGCGGCCCGCCCGGCGTCACGCTCGAGAGCGCGGCGGGGAAGAGGCTCGTCGAGATCGCGGCGTGGCTCGACTTCATCGCGCGCGGGCACGCGCGGTGGTTCGACTGGATCCCGCCGCTCCCGCTCCTCCGCCGCGGCCCCCGCCTCCGCGGCGCCGCGCGGAGCGCGCTCGCGCGCCTCGTCTTCGCCGATCCCGACGCCGCGAGGAAGGCGATCGCGCGGCGCCGCAAGCAGATCGCGCGCGCGCGGAAAGAGACGCTCCTCCGCCCGCTCGACTTCGCGCTCGATCGCGTCGAGGCGGGCCTCGCGGGGCGCGAGGTCCGCTCCGACGCCCAGGTCGTCCCCGCCGCTCGCGTGCTGACGCACGACGAGCTCGCCGCGATCGCGAAGGCGGACGCCAAGCACGCCTCACGCGCGCGGAAGACCATCGCCGCCTCCGCCGCCGCGCGCGCCGAGATGCTGCAGACCACGGGCTACGCCGAGCTCGCCGTCCGCGCCCGCGTCGAGGTCGCTCCGCCGATCCGCGTCGCCACCCCCGAGCTCGAAGAAGAAGACGACGACGACGATCGCGAGCTCGCCGACGCCGGCGACCTCGCCGCCCTCCGCGAGCAGCGATGATGGTACGACCGGGACATGCGCAAGCAAGACGCCGTGCCGCCGGTGTTCGGCGACGGGCCGGAGGTCCAGAACGAAGAGGAGCTCGCCGCGTGGCTCGCGCAGCAGCAACGAGCGGTGATGCTCCCCTTCACGGTGTGGCGAACACCGCCGCGCGTCGGAGCCGTCGGCGTGCACGACGCGCCGCCGCCGAAGACCTGCCGCCTCGACGACATGGCGCTGGGCGTGCCGCTCGCCGAGCGCCTGCGCCACCTCTTCGACGACGCGAGCCCGTGCCACCTCTGGCTCGCGGGGCGCTTCGCGTCCGACGACACGTTCCTCGTGCGCGCCGTGCACGAGCCCGTGACCCCCTCGCCCGCGCTGCGCGCCCGGTCGGTGCGCGGGCCCGAGTGTCTGGCGATCCGCGCGCTGACGCCGATGCACTGCGCGCGCGGGAGCGCTCGCTGCGAGCGATGCGCGGAGGCGGCGCTCCGCCCCTCGTCCCTCGCGCTGCTCGATCTGTGCCCGTACGGCGATCGCGCGCGGCCGACGACGAAGACCACGCGCGACGGCCGCGCGGTGTGGTGCGCCTACGACGTGCTGCGCACGTTCGCGAGCGAGGCCGAGGCGACCGAGTTCGCGCGCCGGCACGGCATCACCGACGTCACGTAACGCTCCGGCGACACCGGCCACGACCGTGTCCGGTGCCGAGATCCCGCGTCGAGCGAGGGAGACGATGTAGGACGATCGGAAGGCCGCCGTTCGATCATGATCGAATCGTGCGCAGACACCGTAAGAATCCGCTCATGGCGATGCTCCGATCCACGTCGAACAAGCGCGGCTGGGCGAAATTGTCCGCTGAGCATGGACAACGCGCCGCTGGTACAGCAGCTGCTGTGGAAACGTTCGATGCGAACGGCAACGGCGATCCAGCTCCTCTCGCTCATGCTGGCGACGCTCTGCTGGTTCGGTTGCGACCCGATCGTCGCCCCCATCGAGGAGAAGGACGAGCGGACCTCGAACCTCGAGAACCGCTCGCGCACGCTCGTGTCGACGAAGAAGGAGCCGAAGCGCGTCCCGCCCGCGATCGCGATCGAGCCCGCGGACGGCACGTTCTTCACCGACCGCGCCCCGAGCGGTCTCGCCGTCACCTTCAGCGGCTTCACCACCGAGCCCGGTCAGACCGTCGAGGTGCAGGTCCTCGCCGCCGGCGCGTCCGTCGCCAACGGCAACTGGGTCACGATCGCGACCGCCGCCACCGCGACGACGGAGACCACGTTCAACGACGCCGACCCGATCTTCCGCTGGGAGGTCCGCGCCGTCCCGTCGTCCGGCGCCGAGTGGCCCTCCGGCGGCCTCGTTCGCTTCCGCACCGTCGCCGTCGGCAACGGCGAGCGGACGCTCCTCCCCTTCTACGACGTGAGCGCGGGTGACTGCGCCGCGCGCGTCGGTGAGAAGTCCTGGAAGACGGTCCTCAAGACCTGCAAGAGCCCCTTCAGCCCGGAGCTCGGCGCGAAGCTCGGCTCCTCGACGAAGGCGGCCTCGCTCGTGTCGTCGTTCCCGAAGCCGGGCGACGACTTCTTCCCGAACTACCTGAGCCGCAAGGGCTACATCGAAGAAGAAGAGACGGTCGCCTACTACGACGCGATCGCCGCGCCGCCGACGCTCGCCGACTTCGCCGACCGCTTCGGGTTCAACGCGGACGATCTGTTCGACGGCGACGGCGATCAGGCGTCCGCGCTCTACTACAACAACGGCGACCTCGCGATCGGCCGCGAGATCCACTGCCGGAGCTTCGTGGAGGACGGCGAGCAAGGCACCGCCTGCATCACGCGGAACTACGGCGTCCTCGACGACGGGACGCCCGACTTCAGCGGCGACCCCGACCAGGCCATGCGCGACGCGATCGACAACGTGAACAGCTTCGCCGCCGTGTGCATGGTGAAGTTCGGCACGAAGTTCAACGGCGCGCCGAACGACGTGCAGTTCATCGTCTACGACGCGCAGGGCGAGCTCGCGAACCGCGCGGGGCTCGACACGTTCACCTCGAACGACGCGATCCCGAACAACTGCCTCAACTGCCACGGAGGCATCTACGACCGCCGGAACAGCGTCGTCATCGGCGCGTCGTTCCTCCCCTACGATCCGGAGGCGTTCCTCTTCTCGAACGAACCCGGCTTCACGTACGAGGACCAGGAAGACGAGTTCCGCAAGCTCAACGTGCTCGTGCGGAACGCGGGCCCTCCCCCGGGCACCCTCCAGTTCATCAACGGCCTGTACGGCGACGAAGCGGAGGTCGAAGGGACGAAGTCCAACCTCGATTGGATCCCCTCCGGCTGGGCGTCGACGCAGGAAGGAAAGACGATGTACCGCGAGGTCTACAAGCAGTTCTGCCGCACGTGCCACACGTCGCAGGTCGGCGACTATGGCTTCCTCACCTACGAGGACTTCAAGGCGGAAGGCGCGAAATCGCTGCAGGGTGCATGCATCGGGAACGACATGCCGGTCGCGGAGGCGACGATGAACCACCTCTGGCGCAGCCCCGCCCGCGCGTACCTCCTCAACTCGCTCGAAGGCGCGAGCTCGTGCTCGCCGGTCGGAGACTTCTAGTGACGCGCCTCCTCCTCCTCTTCGTCCTCGCCGCCTTCGCCTTCGCCTGCGAGATGCCGTCGGTCAACGTCAAGGCGAAGCGTGATCGCTCCGTGGGTACGGACGAGTCCGAAGTGAGGGAAGACGACGACGAAGACGACGCGAGCGACGAGGACGACGACGTCGTCGAGACCGACGTGAGCCCCACCGACACGACGCCCGACCCGACCCCGCCGCCCGCGCCGAAGGACGTGTTCGAGGGCGCCCCCGCGTTCGCGGGGAACCGGCCGGGCACGGAGTCGTCCGATCACCACCTCGGATCGTCGAACGCGGGCAAATCGTGCATGTCGTGCCACGCCCCAGGCAAGGGCGCGCCGACGTTCGTGTTCGGCGGCACCGTCCAGCGCTCGCGGACGAACACGCAGGGCGCCGCCGGCGTCGAGGTCCGCGTCATCGACGACAAGGGCGCCGAGATCGCGCTCGCCACGACCGACTCCTCCGGCAACTTCTGGTTCAAGGGCGCCGCCCAGATCCCCGGCGGCTCGCGCGTCGCCATCCGCGACGCCGCCGGCGTCCAGAAGATGAACGGCGCGATCGCGACCGGCGCGTGCAACAGCGGCGGTTGCCACACGAAGGAGCTGCCGATCTTCCTCGCCCCCTGAAGCACGGGCCGTTACGCTTCCCCCGTTGGACGAAGCGGATCAACGCGCCGAGGTCGGCCTTGCCGCCAGCGCCCTCGTCATGACGTCGGCGGTCGCGATCGCGGCGAAGCTCGCCGGCGTCGTGATCGCGCCGGGAGCGCGCGGGATCTTCGGAGAGCGAGAGGTCGTCCTCGTCGAGACGATCGCGGGCACGCTCGCGTACACGCTCGCGGGGCTCCTCGTCGCGCTGATCTGCGCCGCCTCCTTCGAGCTCGCGCGCGCGAAGACGGTGCACGTCGCGACGAGGGGGAGCGTCGTCGCGGTCTCCGGCCTCGTCGTCGCGCTCGCGTCGCCGGCGGTGGTGGAGCGACTCCCCACCTTGCCTTCGCTCGCGCTCGCGGTCATCACGAGCTTCGCCGTCGTCGTCGCGGGGCTCACCGTGTTCCGCGCGCCGCGCACGCGCGCGATCGGCGGCGTGCTCGCGCTCCTCGCGTTCGGCGGGCTCTGCCGCGCGCTCGCGTGGGAGACGTCGGCCGCCTCGTTCGAGCGCGGGAGCATGGGCCTCCACGACGTCGCGCGCGTGCTCGCGACGATCGCGGTCGGCACCCAGGCGCTCGCCGCGCTCGTCGCCGCGGGGTGGATCGGCACGCGCTCGCGCTGGCGCGGCCGCGTCCTCGCGAACGCCGCGATCCTCGCCGCGTTCCTCGTCACGTGGCTCGCCGCGCGCGGGGCCGACTCGCCCTCCGCCTTCGAGTCGGTGCTGCGCACGTCGCTCCCCGCCGCCGCGGCGGTGACGCCCGCGCCGTACGTGCTCGGATCGATCGCGGTCTTCCTCGTCCCCGCCTCGATCTTCCTCGCGCTCGTGCTCCTCTTCCTCCGCGAGGAGCCGCCGCTCGTCACCGCGCCGATCGGGCTCGTCCTCCTCTCGAGCGGCGTCCTCGACGTGCCGCTCCACGCGCTGCTCGCGACCGCGGGCGCAGAGTGGGCGCTCCTCGCGCTCGCGACGGTGGAGCGTCAGCGATCGGGCGTCCAGCAGCCGATGTCCGAGCCTTCCCTGCCCTGAAGCGACACGAGGCCGGTGCAGTAGTCCTTCGGCAGCTTGTCGCTCTCCGCGCGCGAGCAGCCGATCCCGCGCTTGGGCAAGCCGGGGATCGACTTCGGACACTGCGCGCAGTCTCCGCCCGGCGCCGCCTTCGCGCAGAAGCGCTCCGTCGTGTACTCCCCCTTCGTGCAGACCCCGTCCTCGCCGCAGTCGAGGTCGGAGCGGCACGGAGAGCAGAGCTCGCCGTCGCCGATGCACAGCTGCGAGCGCGGGTAGCAGACCTTGACCGCCTCATCACCGAACTGCAACGTCCGGCACGCCGCCTCGTTCGGGCAGCCCTGCGTCGAGGTGCACTCCGGCGTGCAGAACCACCGATCGCTCGCGTCGGGGATGCAGTACTGCTTCACGCCCGCGAGCGCGGGGCAGTCGATGTCGCTCGCGCACTCGGAGCAGTACGCGCGCCGGACGCAGGCCTTCTGCGTCGCGGAGGCGCCGTGTTGCCTTCGCTTCGCCGTGTTCGCGTTCGGGTAGTTGTTGATCGACTCGCAGCCGAAGCCCGCGCCGCAGTCGGTGTTCGACTCGCAGCCGTAGGTCGTGCAATACGCGTTGCCGTCGCTCGGCGACGTGGCGTAGCAGTAGAAGCCCTGCGCGGTGTCGCACGCCGGGTTCTCGACGCCGAGGTTCGCCTGGCAAGGCGTGCCCCACTGCCCGTCCGCTTGCGGGGTCACCGGCGTGCGGGTGTCGCCGTCGCCGAACCCGGCGGTGTTCTGCACGCAGAACGGCGGGACGCCGGCGCCGGGATCGGTGTCCATGCAGATGTACCCGAGCGGACAGCTCGTCTCGGGCTCGTCGTTGGAGCCGCAGGTCTTCCGGCACTTCGTCTCTCCCGCGAACGGGAGGCACGTGTTCCCGGGCAAACACTTCGCCGAGTCGCACGCGGCCGCGGCCATGACGACGGTCGTCTTGTCACCGCACGCGGCGACGGCGAGGACGACACCGGCCGCCACCGAGAGGACAAGGAAGCTTCGAAACACGGCCATTAAGCGGTGTACCCCTGCCTTGCCTCACTCGCAAGCGAAGCGCACCATAGGAAGGCTGGTCGGCAAGTCCTTGACGGCGAACCGACGGCGGGTAAAAGCCCTCTCGAGGTGGTCTCCATGAAGCTCGTCTCCGTCCTCACCGCTTCCACTCTCCTCGTCCTCGCGGCGTGCTCGTCGGACGAGACCCCCGCGACGGGCGCCGGCTCCACGAGCGGCGACCAGGGCGGAGGCGTCACGGGCGACGGCGTCGGCGCGGCCAACTCGGCGCCGGACACGAACCCGAAGGGCGACAAGTACCCGACCACGGGCATCGGTCGCCAAGAGGGCACCGTCATCCAGAACTACAAGTTCGTCGGCTACCCGGACGCGGAGCAAGGCGCCGGCCTCAAGCCGATCTCGCTCGCGCAGTTCTACGATCCGAGCGGCGAGACCTACAAGATGATCCACCTCCAGGCCGCCGGCAGCTGGTGCTCGGTGTGCCGCGCGGAGACGACCGCGCTCCTCCCGATCGAGGCCGAGCTGAAGAACCGCAAGGTCGTCTGGATCGTGAGCCTCGCGGAGGGCCCGACCCCCGGCACGCCCTCGAACGAGACCGACCTCAAGAACTGGATCAAGGACTTCGACTCGCCGTTCACGCACGTCCTCGATCCGAACAACAAGAACCTCGGCGTCTTCTACGATCGCTCGGCGCTGCCGTGGAACGCCGACATCGACGCGCGCACGATGAAGATCCTCCACTCGAGCACGGGCGGCGCCACCACCGGCGACAAGCTCCTCGAGGAGATCGACAAGTCGCTCGCCAAGCTCTCCCAGTGATCAAGCGACTCGCATCCACCGGCGCCGTCCTCGCCCTCCTCGTCGCCGCGTGCGGCGGGGAGCAAGCCACCGGCGCGGGCGCCACCACCGCCGGCGCGCAGTCGTCGGACACCGGCGCGACCGCGTCCGACTTCTCCGCGCGCGACATCGACGGCAACACGGTGAAGCTCTCGACCTACCTCGGGAAGCAAGCCATCCTCCTCAACTTCTGGCAGACGTGGTGCGAGCCGTGCGTCGCGGAGTTCCCGCACCTCCGGAAGCTCTACGAGGCGAACAAGGACAAGGGCTTCATCCTCTTCGGCGTCGCGATGGACGGCCCCGAGACGGTCGCCAACGTCCCCGCCTTCGCGAAGCGGAACCAGCTGAACTTCTCCGTCCTCCTCGACGAGGACTCGCACGTCGCCCAGATCTACAACCCGAAGAAGTCGGCGCCGCTCTCGGTGCTGATCGACAAGAGCGGGAAGATCGCCGCCATCCGCGAGGGCTACAACCCCGGCGACGAGGAGTACCTCGCCCGCGACGTCGCGAAGGTCCTCGACGCTTCGAGCGCACCCAAGTAAACCGCCGTCGTGAAACGCGGCAGCCTCGTCGGCCTGGCGATCCTCCTCGCCGCGGGGGACGCGCGCGCGGTCGATCTGCCGAAGGCCTTCGGCGCGCCGGTGAAGCTCGACGTCACCGAGACCTCGATCGTCGCGCAGCGCTTCTCCGCGCGCGCGGGCGAGCAGTCGGAGAACCAGGGCTACTTCGCGTGGCTGAACCGCCTGAACCTCGTCCTCGGGTGGAACAAGTTCACGCTCGGCGCGCGCATCGACTCCTCTTATTACGCGCTCCGCCCGGAGGACAACCGCGACAACCCGGACCGGCGCCAGCTCCTCGTCACCGACGGCTCGACGCGCTACCGCGACGCGATCTACCCGGCGAAGCTGTGGCTCTCGTACAAGAACGCCGGCGTCGAGGTCACCGCCGGCGACAGCTACGTCCAGTTCGGCCGCGGCCTCACGCTCTCGGTCCGCAAGGTCGACGAGCTCGGCATCGACACCACGATCTTCGGCGGCAAGGTCACGGTCCAGAAGGATCCGTTCGGCGTCACGCTCGTCGCCGGCCTCGCCAACCCCGCGCGCGTCGACGAGCCGACCGGCCGCGCGCTCTTCCCGTCGAAGACGATCCCGGAGCTCGGCGGCTTCGCCCCCACCCCGCCGCAGCCGCTCTTCGGCTCCGATCGCATCGTCGGCGCGGAGATCTCCGCCGGCCGCGGCCTCCCCGTCATCCTCTCGACCCGCCTCGTGCGGATGACGAAGTGCGCGCCCTACCGCTACGACGCGAACGGGAACATCGACACCAACCTGCTCGATCGCCCGATCGGCACCTGCAACGAGACCGACCGCGAGGCTTGGCTCGACGATCTCCCGTCCACGATCGGCCCCGTCATCGCCGCCCGCAACACGACGAACATCGGACAGAGCATCGAGGTCCCGAGCTTCTGGGGCCACGGCAACTTCTACCTCGAGGGCGCGTTCCAGCGGCGCGAGCCGGAGCGCGTCCGCGCCGCGCACATCGACGGCAACGCGCTCTACGCGTCGCTCGTGAACACGGGGGGACCGATCGCGAACACGCTCGAGGTGAAGAGCTACCGCAACTACTACCCGCTCGCGGGGAGCGTGAACGTCACGCGCGCGGCCGCGTTCTCGAACATCGCCTACTCGATCCCGCCGACCGCGGAGCCGATCATCGCGGACTCGATGTTCGGCAACTACAACGTCTGCGTGAACAGCGCGCGCGATCGCTTCGACTATCGCTTCACGCCGACGTTCCTCGCCTACGGCGCCTACGCGTACTCGGTCTCGAAGTCGGAGATCTTCGGCGGCGAGTGCGACCGCTGGGGCAAGAGCACGGGGCAGCCCGCGGTCAACACGACGAACTTCATCCACGACGGCACGCTCGGGGTGGAGGCGCGCTTCGACGACGACAAGTCGGCGCTCTTCGCGAACGTCGTCGCGCGCCACGACGTCATCGACAACGGCACGCCCTACTACCGCGAGCTCGCGGCGCAGTACTCGTTCACGAAGTACATCAAGGGTCCGTACTCGGTCGAATTCGCGGGCCGCCATCGCTACCGCGTCCAGGACGGAGAGAACATCCGCGGCCCGACCAAGGGCGAGCCTTGGTGGCAGGGGGAGCATCAGACGGTGCTGAAGGTCGCGCCGAAGTGGGTCGTCTCGCAGGGCGTCGAGTACACGACGCTCGTCGGCCTGCCGACCTACTACATCAACGGGAGCGTGCTCTACCGCTTCACGAGCGAGTCCAACATCCGTCTCTACGCCGGCCAAAATCGTGGCGGATTGCGATGCATCAGCGGGATCTGTCGTATTTTCCCAGCGTTCAGCGGCGTCAGGGCCGAGCTCACCCTTCGTTTCTGAGCCGTGTCCGTGCCATCGGGTGGGCCCTCTGCTACCTCTTAAGCGTGCTTCGCTTGCGATGTGCGGCTCCCCTCATCGCCGCCTTCTTCCTCGCCTCCGCCTGCGGCTCGGATACGACCACGACGGCCGATCCGAACGCCGCTGGTCCGAACTTCCCTCCGACGGAGGGCAAGGGCGGCACCGTCATCGACCTGAGCGGTGACAGCCGACGCGGCAAGTCGCGGAGCTGCGCGAAGTCGAACCCCGGCACCGACAACAAGTGTGGCGGCGTCGCGGGCGACGACAAGGCGCTCGGCAACACGGACTGCTGCGAGACGCGCGTGGTCCAGGGCGGCTCGTACAACCGCTTCAACAACCCGAAGTTCCCGGCGACGGTCTCGACCTTCCAGCTCGACACGTTCCTCGTCACCGCGGGCCGCTTCCGCGCGTGGGTCGACGAGATGAAGGGCAACCTCCGCTCGAGCTCTCCTCCCGCCGGCGCGGGCGCGCACCCGAAGATCCCGAACAGCGGCTGGCGCACGGAGTGGAACCGCTTCCTCCCGACGAGCCGCGCCGAGGTCGATCGCATGTTCAGCCGCGAGGACAGCGTCGAGGGCAACCTCGCCTGCCAGTTCGGGACGAACATCTACGAGCAGGGCGCGCTAACGTGGTGGACGGCGCAGCTCGAGAAGGAGATCAAGGACACGACGGAGGACGAGGACGTCCGCGCCGAGAACACGAAGGAGGCGCTCGATCGGAAGCCGATCAACTGCATCCCGTGGCAGGTGCTCTTCGCGTTCTGCATCTGGGACGGCGGCCGCCTCCCGACCGACGCCGAGTTCGGCTACGCCGCGGCGGGCGGCAGCGAGCAGCGCCGCTTCCCGTGGGGCAACATGGAGGACGGCGATCTCGCCCCGATCGGCGACCTCCAGAACGTGTCGTTCGTCCCGACGTTCACGGCGGGCAAGAAGTACATGGCGGCGCGGCTGTGGGACACGCGCATCGGCAACGGCAAGAACGTCTTCGAGGACAACTACGGCCTGACGTGGGGCGCGAACACGTTCGACGAGGTCCTCGGCAACGCGCAGCACATCATGCCGGTCGGCCGCCGCCCCGACGGCGCGGGCAAGTGGGGGCAGCTCGATCTCGCGGGCAACATGTTCGAGTGGATGCTCGACGAGGGGCCGATCCAGCCCGGCACGTGCAAGGACTGCGCGAACGTCGACTTCCCGAAGCCGACCGAGTTCGACCCGAAGGTCGACATGGATCCGGAGCGCAAGCCCGACTTCCACAACAAGACGGCCGGCGGCGTGAGCTGGTGGCGCGGCGGCGCGCGCTCGATCCGCGGCGGCGCCTGGGACAACGCGTACATGCTGTCGAACTCGCCGACCGAGGGCGAGATCGACTACTACACGGCGTACCCGCTGCTCCGCACCTATCGCTCGCTCGGCGGCCGCTGCGCGCGCAACCCCGACTAGCGCTCACGGCGGGATCAGCACCGGCGCGGTGAGGGTCTCGAGGAAGCTCGGGAGGAGCGTCACCGAGCTTTGATCGAAGGTCGGGACCCACTGCTCCGTCGTGCCGATCGCGCGCGGATCGGCGTGAGGGAGGCCGCGGGTGGAGTAGTGCGCCGCGACCTCGAGGAGATCGGGGAAGGTGCCGCCGTGGCCGAAGGGCGCGGAGCCGGGGAGGCCGCGGAGCGGGGGCGTCTTGAAGGAGCCGAGCATCGCCGCGCTCTCGGCCGGGACCTTCTTCGCCGCCGAGGGCGCGTCGCTCCACTTCGACGACGCGAGGAACTCCGCGCCGGCGAGCTTCTTCACGCCGTCGGCGCGCCCGAGGTCGGCGGCGTCGTCCTGGCGTCCGGTCGGGAAGCGGAGGACGTGGAACGCGTCGTCGGTGAGGCGCGGGCCGTAGTGACACTGCGCGCAGCCGCTCTCGAAGAACATGTGGAGCCCGTCCTTCTGCTGCTTGCTCAGCGCGGCGAGGTCGCCGCCGGCGTACGCGTCGAACGAGTTGGTCCCGACCGAGAGCGAGCGCTCGAACGCAGCGAGCGCCTTGCCGACGTTGACGAAGACGCGCGTCACGCGCTCCTTGTCCGCGTCGGAGAGCGCGTCGTACGCGGCGTCGCCGGGCTTTCCCTCCGGCGGCAACGCCGCGATCGCGGCCGCGGGGAGCGGGTACTTCGCGCCGAACACCGCGTCGTACTTGGTCGCGTACGACTCGGCGATGCGGTGCGCGATGAAGAGGCGGCTCGACCCGTGCTCGCGCGCGTCCTCGAACGGAAGGAGCGCCTGCATCCACAGCGTGTCGGCGCGCCCGTCCCAGAACTGCCAGCGCGAATAGGCCGCGAGCGCGACGCCGGGCGTGTTGCGATCGACCTTCGCGACGCCCTCGGACTGCGGCAAGCCGTCGGTGAAGCCGAGCCCTTCCATGTGGCACGTCGCGCACGACGTCTTCGCGTTGGGGGAGAGGGTGGGGTCCTCGAAGAGCGTGTGCCCGAGCGACGCGGCGCCGGGATCGTCCTCGTAGGCGTTCGTGGGATCGGGCGGCGGGCGCTCGCCCTTCCACTGCATCCCGCGGATGAGGTCCATCTGCTCGGCGTGGAACAGCCCGTCGACGAGCGGCGTGCGCGGCGCCGGCACCGGCTCGGCGCCGTCGACGTCCGCGATCGACGACGCGACGCGCGCGAACAGCGCGTCCGGCGGCGGATCGCCCGCGCTGCGCAGGATCTTCATCGTGCGCGTGTCGATGAAGACGTAGACCGGCAGCGGCAACCGCGTCGCGAGCGCGGGCCCGAACGTGAACGCGGGGTCTTTCGCGACGAGCCGCGGCGCGTCGATCTTGGAGCGCCAGTCGACGAGCGCCTCCGTGTCCGGCGCGTCGTTGTCCCGATCGGCGACGAGGAGATCGAGGAGCACGAGCCGCTCCGCGAAGCGCGGCTCCTCGAGGAGCGCCTTCGTATGCGCGACGTGCCACTGACACGTCCCGCACCACGCCCCGCTCGTCCGCACGACGAGGACGCGCGACCGCGGCGCGCACGGCTCGTAGAACGAGTCGAGCGCGACCGGCCCGTCGACCCCTTCGAACGTGAGCCCCGGCGGCACCACCCCGTCCGTCTCGAGCGCATACGGCCCGGCCGGATACACCGCGACGGGCTCCCCGTCGATACAAACGCCGCTCGCCTGCGCGGGGGGAGGAGGCGGCGGATCGTCGCTCCCGCACGCGACGACGACGGCGAGCGCGAGGGAGGAGACGAGGACGGAGCGGCTCATCACGGCTCACCACGTGATGACGCCGGGCGCGCGGGCGAGCTTCTTGTCGCTCGGCGAGAAGAGGACGAGCGCGAGGCCGCCGGCGAGGAGGGCGCCGCCGGCGATCATCGTCACGGTGGAGACCGTCGCGTAGCCGTAGGCGGTGTCGGCCTCCTCGATCGAGCTGCGCGGGCAGCCGCGGATCCCGTCGACGCGGCACGACGCCGTCGCCGCGTTGTAGGTGCTCGCGGCGAAGAGCGCGAAGAGGCCGCCGACCGTGAGGCCGACCGCGCCCGCGGCGCTCGTCGCGACGCCGGCGATCTCCATCGGCGACCACTTCGCCGGCGGAGGCTTCTTGAGCTGGCCGAAGCCGGGAGGCAGCGCCGTCACCGGACGCGGCGGCTCCGGCGGCGGCGGGAGCTTCTCGAGCAACGGCAGCTCGAAGGTCGCGTCGCCCTCGTCGACCGAGAGCTTCTTCTCGATCGAGATGTAGCCGTCCGCGCCGGCGCCGACGACGTGCTCGCCGGGGTCGACCGGGATCGCGACGCCCCACTCGCCGGGCGCGAGCTTCGCGCCGTCGCGCGTGACGACGAGCCCCGGCACCTTCGCCCAGTCGCTCACGGCGATCGTGAGGCGAAGGAGCTTCGGCTCGAGCGCCTCCGCGCGCGCGCGCGCGGTCGCCTCCCAGTCGCTCTTCTGCCCCTTCCGCGCGAGCACCTCCGCTTCGCGGAACGCGCCCCACGCGCTCGCGGTCTGCCCGTTCTTCTCGTAGCAGTTGGCGAGGTTCAGGAGCGTGCTCGCCTTCGGGTCGGCCTCCTGGCTCGCGAGGAACTTCGGGCACGCGTGCGCGAAGTCGCCCGCCTCCGCGTCGGCGAGCGCGCTGTCGAAGAGCTGCTGCGCGCGCGCGCGGTTGTCGGCCTTGACCGGAGGCTCGCTCGGCGGCGGCTCGTCGGCGCGGGCCGCGGTCGGGGTCACGGTCGCGGTCGCGAAGCAGAGCACGCCGGCGACGACGAACGACGCGGCGCGCTTCATTCGCGGACCTTGATGAACCCGGACGGATCGGTCGGCGTCGCGGACGCCGAGGCCT
This sequence comes from Labilithrix sp., assembly GCA_019637155.1. Lineage (NCBI taxonomy): Bacteria > Pseudomonadati > Myxococcota > Polyangiales > Labilitrichaceae > Labilithrix > Labilithrix sp. Next base: position 166,979 of record JAHBWE010000021.1, read on the forward strand.
TCGGCTTGGGCTTCGGCGTGGCCGCGATCGCGGTCACGGGCGCGGTCGTCGTCACGGGCGCGAGCGGCGTCGCGGGCGCGGGCGGCGTCGAGACGAGCGTGCTCTCCGCGGGCGGCGGGATCTCGGGCACGACCGTCGGCGGCGGGAGCGGCTGCACGACGATCGCCTCCGGCGCCGGCCCCGCGGTGAGCGGCGGCGGCGTCGATCCGCGCGTGAGCACGAACGAGACGATCATCACGAGCGTGGCGAGGCCGCCGATCGCGATCGGCGCGCGCCAGCTCTTCTTCGCCGGGTGCGCGCGCGAGCTCGTCGCGCCCCACGCCGAGGAGGCCGGGATCGTGTCCGGGCTCAGCTCGTCGTCACCGACGTTCGGCGCGCGCTCCGTCTTCGCGCTGCCGGTGATGACCTGCTCGTCCTGCTTCACGACCGCGCGCTTGCCGCTGACGGTCACCGCCTTCGCCGGATGCACCGGCAGCTTCGACTCGCTCTTCGGGCGCGGAGGGCGCGGAGGGCGCGAGCCCGAGGCGAGCGTCGCGACGGTGCGCGCGGCGGAGCCCTTGTCGCGCTCGCGCGCGAACGGCTCGAGCGCGTTCGCGAGCTCGCCGATGTCGTTCCAGCGCGCGTCCGCCTCCTTCTCGAGGCAGCGCATCACGACGTCGCTCAGCGCGCGCGGGATCTCGGGGCGGTGCTCGTGGACCGGGACGCAGCCCTCCTGCGCGACCTTGAAGCAGAGGTCCATCAAGGTGTCGGCCTCGAACGGGACGTGACCGGAGAGGAGCTCGTACGAGATCGCGCCGAGCGCCCAGATGTCGGATCGCTCGTCGACGTACTTGGACGACCGCATCTGCTCCGGCGCCATGTAGAGCGGCGAGCCGAGGAGCATCTCCGTCTTCGTGAGCGAGAGCATGTCGCTCGAGCTCGGATCGATCGACTTCGAGATGCCGAAGTCGAGCACCTTCACCACCTCCGCCCCGTCACCGCGCGTGAGGAACAGGTTCGCGGGCTTGAGATCGCGGTGCACGATCCCGATCGCGTGCGCCTCGGCGAGGCCCTCGCAGGCCTGGAGGATCCAGCTCACCACGTCCGAGATCGGGAACGGTCCGCCCGCCGCGGCCTTGATCTCGGCGCCGAGGTCCTTGCCCTCGAGGAGCTCCATCACGATGTACGCGCGCCCGTCGTCCATCCGGCCGACGTCGAGCGTCTTCGCGACGTGCGGCCCCTTCAGCTTCACCGACGCCTTCGCCTCGCGCATGAAGCGGCCGATGAGCTCGTCGCTCGCCTGCGCCTGCGGCAAGAGGAACTTGAGCGCGACGCGCCGCTCCTCTTCGAGGTGCATCGCCGAGACGACGATGCCCATCCCGCCCACGCCGATCACCTTCTCGATGCGATATTTCGCGGCGAGGACTTCGCCCTCTTGCACGGGCGCGATCGGGAGCTGGGCGGTGGCGGCCATCCGGCCTCCCGATTTTACAGGCTCTAACGGGGAAATGCCGCGGCATTTCCGCCGTCGACGGTGACGACGCACCCGGTGGTGGCGCGAGCACGAGCGAGATAGGCGAACGCCTCCGCGACGTCCCGGGCGAGGACCTCCCGCTGGAGGAGGTTCGAGCGGAAATACTCGTCCACCGTGATGCCGCGCGCCTTGGCGCGGAGCTCGACCAGCGGCGGGGCGCCGGGCTCGGCCTGGAGGAAGATGTTGGTCCGGATGCGATCGGCGTTGACGGCGTTGGACCGGATCCCGCTCCCGGCGAGGTCGACCGCGTATTGCCGCATGAGCGACACGAGCGCCGCCTTGGCGACGGCGTAGGGCCCGAACCCGGGTCCCTGGTTGAAGGCGCTCTTGCTCGCGTTGAAGGAGACGGATCCGCCGCGACGTTGGAGCTTCATCGTCTCCGCCGCGGCGCGCGCGACGTGGACGTGCGCGAGGAGGTTCACGTCGAGCGAGGCTCGCAGCGCGCCCTCCCCTTCCTTCGTGTCGAGCCGTCCCTCCGCCGCCATGCCGGCGTTGCTCACGACGCAGTCGACGCCGCCGAACGTGAGCGCGGCGACCGCGAACGCGTGCGCGACGTCGCTCTCGCTCGTGACGTCGCAGCGCACCGCCGCCGTCTGCGCCTTCTTGCCGATGCTCTTCACCGCGTCGGCGAGCGCGCCCTCGTCGCGATCGCACAGCACCACGTGCGCGCCGAGCTCGACGAAACACGCCGCGGTGGCGCGCCCGATCCCCGACGCGGCGCCGGTGACGAGCGCGACGGTGCGCGCGAGCGGCAGGTCGGCCGACGGCTTCAGCTTCGCCTGCTCGAGGCTCCAGTATTCGACGTCGAAGAGGTCATCGAGCCCGACCGGCGCGTAGGCGCCGACGTTCTCGGCGCGCGCGATCACGTCGAGGGTGTGCTCGTAGACGTCGGCCGCGATCTCGGCGTCCTTCTTCGTCTTCCCCACCCCGAGGATCCCGACCTTGGGCACGAGCACGATCCGCGGCCACGGATCGAGCTTCTTGCGGCTCAGCCCGCGGCGCTTGGTGACGTCGTCGAAGTACGCGTCGTAGCGCGCGGCGTAGGCGGCGATCGCGGCCTCCGGATCGTCCGCCGGCCCGCGGAGGTGGAGCGGCCACGGCTTCGTGCGGATCACGTGATCGGGCGTGGCGCACCCGCGCTGCGTGAGCGCGTGCGCGTCGGGCCGATCGAGGAACGCGAGGATGGCGGGCGAGCTCCGGAGCGCGACGATGGGCCCGCGCTCGGGCTCGTCTTTCGCGGCGGCGGCGAGCGCGCCGCGCACCGCGACGACGCAGCGGGCGAGCTCGGCCTCCGTCAGCGCGCCGTCGCTCTCGTTCTCGCTCTTGCTCTCGCTCGTGCTCGTGCTCGTGCTCGTCACGGGCAGGAGCGGCGCGCGCTCCTCGCAGCGCGTGACCGCTTCGATCATGCGCTCGTAGCTCTCCTTCGCGGTGTCGCCGAAGGTGAAGATGCCGTGCCGCTCGAGCACCATCACGGTCGGCGCGCGCCCCTCCTTCACCGCCGCGTCCCACGCGACCTTGCACGCCCGCGCGAGCCCGAACCCGGGCATGACGTAGGGGATGAAGAGCAGCTTGTCCCCGAAGAGCACGTCGCACCGCGCCCGCGCGTCGTCCTGATCGACGATCGCGAGGAGCGCGTCGGCGTGGGTATGGTCGATGAACTTGGCGGGGAGCGCCGCGTGCAGCAGCGTCTCCACGCTCGGCGTCGGCGCCCCGGCGTCGAGCAGCGCGAGCCGCAGCTCGTTGACCATCTGCTCGTCGGTCATCGACTCGCGCGCGAGGAGCTTCATGAGCGGCTCCATCCGCACGGCGGGGTGTCCGGGCGGCTCGATCGTGGCGAGGTCCCAGCCCGACCCTTTCACGTGGAGCACGCTCACGCTCTCGCCGAGCGCGGTCGTGGCCTCGGCCTTCACGCTCGTGTTGCCGCCGCCGTGCAGGACGAGCGCAGCGTCCGCGCCGAGGAGCCGCGCGCTGTACGTCCGGAGCGCGAGCTCCTCGCTGACGCCGGCCCCTCGTTCCCGCACCGCGCGCGCGGCCGCCTCGTCGTCCCACCGGCTCTTCATCGGCCGGAGGTTCTACTACGGCGCGGGCTGAGCGACGACGGTTGCGTTGAGGACGTTGACGACGTCCCCGTCGGAGATGAGCTCGATCGTGGCCTCTCCCACCTGGAGCCCGGTGAACGTGTAGTCGTCGCGCGACTGGACCGCTGCGACTTCGATGATGTCGGGCCGGGTCGAGCGCATCGTGAGGGGCATCGGCTCGTCGTCGTCGTCGTAGATGACGACGTGGGCCTTCACGATGTTGCCCTCGGTGATGCGGACGCTCGTGGGCGTCACGGCGTCGGTCGAGCTGAAGCTGGTCCCTTGAATGGAGCTCACGACCGCGGTGACGTCGGTGCGCTGATACGAGTCGCACCCGGCCGCGAGCGCGGCGACGGCGGCGGTAAGCAAGAGCGAGGCGAGGCGTTTCATTCGACGGTGACCTCCAGCTGCGGGTTGAAGCCGCCGGCGTCGACGGCGAGGGTGGCCTTGCCGGCCTCGACCGCGACGAGCTTCGCGACGCCGTCCGACACGGACTCGATGCGCGCGACGTTGTCGGGCGTCACGGTCCATCGCGCGGGCAGCGATCCGGCGAGCGGCCGGCTCGCCGCCTCCGCCGCGATGCGGAGGTTCTTCACCGCCCCGGCGCCGAGCGTCACGCTCGTGAGCTTCGCCGGCGCGCGGACGAGCGAGTCATCGGCGTCGAGGACGACGACGGCGTCGGGCTTCACGACGCGGAGCGAGACGAAGTCGGCGGTCCCGCCCGCCGCGGTCTGCGCCACGATCGTCCCCCACCCTTCGCGCGAGATCGCGGCGATGCGGTTGTCGGGTGCGCCGGTGAAGAACGGCGGGTTCCCGCGCACGGTGATCCCGGCCGAGTCCTCGCGCACGTCGAAGATGGTGACGTTGAGGTCTTCGTTGCGCCGGTACCGAATCCGAAACGTCGACCCGAGCGCGACCCCGTCGCGGGGGAACTTCTCCGCGTCCCCCGCGGACCAGAAGTGGCAGTCGACGCCGTCCTCGCATTGAAAGAGGAATCCGCCGTTGTTGAGCGATCCGCTCTTTACGGCAGGATCGTTCGGTGAGGGTCCACACGCAGTCATACAGAGCGCGCTCGCGAAACCGATCGCGAGGCGCAGGGGCCACCAGTTCATGCCGCTCCTCATTCGCGCACGCGGTCCCCCGCGCACGGCGTGTTGTCGTAGACCTCCCCCGCGCGGGGCCGGGTACGCTCACGGCATCCATCCGCAAGCCCCCGACCCCACGACCAAGCCAATCGAAGGAAGTCCCCCTCACGTCGCAACCCCCATGCCTTCCCCCGATCCCACACAAAAACCGCCCGATCCCGCCTCTAGCCCGCCCCTCCCCCCCGGAGGGCCATGACATGGCTGCCAGCCAACCGTATCCCCCCGGAAACAGTCACCCATCCGCACGCCTACGCGCACCATTCCCCCTTGACACCGCCCCCCCACCAGCGCTAAACGCTGCCTTCCCCCAGGCGCGTAGCTCAGTGGTAGAGCACTACCTTGACACGGTAGGGGTCGTTGGTTCAACCCCAATCGCGCCTACAATACCGTAACCACTCGGTTTTCGGGCCCTCCCAGACCCCCTCACAGATCGCTGTCTGGGGGTGGTCTGGGGGTGGTTCGCCGATGCAGCCTCGAAGACGACCACGTTCCGCGTGGCCGCGAGGTGGTCCGGCAGGAGATGCGCGTAGAGCTCCGTGACACGCGTATGCGAATGCCCGAGCACGCGCGCGAGCGCGAAGAGATCAGGCTTCTTGGCGAGGAACATCGATGCGTACGTGTGACGAAGGCGATGGGGGCCGCCGGTGATCGCTGGCGCGTTCGGCGTCGCGCCGCGGCGAAGCTCCGTCGCCTTCGCGAGCACACGTGCCCACGTGTACTTCGGCCAGGACGCATAGCGCTCGCCCTTCGTGTGCTCGCGACCACCGCGCGACGCGCGATTCGTCCGCACGGGAAACACCCACGGCGACTCGCCGGTCCGCGAGCGCTGCTCCTCGAGTACGCGGACGAGGCCATCCGAGAGCGTGACCTCGCGGTCGCGACTCTTCACTTCGTAGTCCTCGTCGTCGTCGTCACCGGCGTCGTCATCACTCCAGATGCGGACCATCGCGCGTGTGAGATCCACGCGAGTCCACGGAAGGTTGATCGCCTCCGAGCGACGGCACCCCGTCTCCGCAAGGAACTTAACCAGCGCGCCGAAGTCGGCGCTGATGATGGACGCCGCCGTGAGGATGAAGCCAACCTCTTCGCGGCTGAAAACCTTCGCTTTGCCTTTGCGCTTCCCGAGCTTGAACCGCGCGATGATGGGCGAAGCGCACGGGATGCCGAGGTGGCGTGCGTAGCGGAGGACCGCGGACAATACGTTCAGCTCGCCGTTGATGGTGACCTTGTCGACGGCTTTGCTGCGCCACTGCTTGTACGCCTCGACCATGGCGGTGGTGATCTGCGTGAGGCGCGTCGCATCGAAATGTGCGCTGAGCGATGCGAGCTGGTAGCGGCGCACGTCCCACGTGGTCGGACGCAACGTCATCTTCGCGTGGGGCTTGTAGTGTTCAACGGAAAAGTCCACGAAGGTGGGCGCGTCTTTCTGCAGATACACGCCCGTCGCCCCGAGCTCGATGCGCCTTCGTGCTTCGTACGCGTTGGCTTCCTTTTTCGAGCCGCGGAACGTGAGCTTCGACCTCTTGCCCCCGATCCACAGGTCCTTCCGCCACGCTTCCTTCTTCGCGTCCCATTTCCATTCCGCCATCTTGTCCTGCGCTGTTCCGCTCGAAGAACGAGCGTACCGATGATCCAAGAATGCGCCAGCGACGACCGACCTTCGTCGCCTTCAGGTCTCCGCGCGCACATAGCGCCACGATCGTCTTCGCGGGGATCCCGAGGCGCTCTCCGACTTCGTCGGGCGACAGCACGGCGTCCGGCTCGGGGAGATGCCGCATGACCGCCCCGCCTGCATTCCGCACCGATACGCCACGCCGATCGCCGCTTTCGACGGCGGTCGTGCTGTCCTCTGAATGACCACGCGGGCGCATCGCCCTTCAGTTCTGAGCGCTCTTTCGCGCCGCGCCAATTGGAAGGTTTTAGCCGACGCTTCTTTCCGGAACGCCGACTCGCGTTGCGTCGCGGCATCGCCGCCGAGACTTATCGACGGTCCCCTCGTCGATGGCGCGTCGTCGAGGCGTCGAGCGCCGAGGACCGTTTCGTGCTCGGCTTATCGTTCTCGCCGCCCGCAACACTCGGCGATTGCTCGCGGCGCTTCCTCACGCGTCCGACCGCCGCGCGGAAGGCGCGGTGGACCTGCTCGGCGTCTTCGACGTCCTTCAGTTCCGGTCGATCGACGACGAGCCGCGCGATCTGCTCGTCGCTGAATCCCGCCGAAGAGAGCCGCTTCGTGATGTCCTTGATAAGCCGTTGCGGCGGATTTGCGCGCGCGAGTCCTGCATGATCGGGAGAGGCAAATTCCGAGAGGCGCTTGTTGCGCACCCACTGGAGCTCATCGCGGGCGTACTCGAGAACGCGGTTCATTCGCTCGCACGTCTCGAACGAAGGCGGTAGCGAGCGGCTCAAACGAACGCCGTGGGCCGGAGCAACCGGCGTAGCAGCCCACGCCTCCAGGCGCTCCATCTTGCGACGCGCCGCTTCATGCAGGAGATCTATCTGCTGCACGAGATCCTCGATCTGCTTCAAGAACGGAACCTCCTCGTCCCACTGAGGTCGCTCGGCCGCGTGCATCTGGAGCATTCGGATCACGTCGCTCACGGCGCATGCCCTGCAATGCTCACGCGCATGACCTGGCTTTGATGCCTCCATCATGTGCCCAATCGCGAGCAGGGACGCGGTCTGTTCTGGCGAATCAGACGGTTGTGCAGCGCTAAGAACCTCGTCGGTGTAGAGATTCGAGCGGAACGCGAACGCAGGTTGCCCGTCGGCACCGGGCGTTGGTGGGTTCTCCGACCCGCGCTTGACGCTCCGGAGCTTCATGTCGTCGACGTTTTCGGCGAGCCACTGCCCGACACGCGCAAGTGTTTCCGCCGGGTGCAACCGATCCTCTCTGTCGTTCTTCCGGACGCTCCCGCGCTGTCGTCGCATTCCGGCCATGCCTAACGATGCCACGAGACGAGGCGCGAGACCGCTCGTCCGACGCCGTGACTGCCGTGGAAAGAAGCGCCACGGAAACCTTCCATTTCCCGGAGGACCTCGGCGTAGCGCCGGCGAAAGCGCGTCTGCGACGCGCCCGCGCCTCTAACGAGAGGGAGAGATACCGTTGGCGAGCGTCGCGGCGGCCGCGGCGCCGGGGAAGTGTGGCCCCCCCAAGCGCGAAAGCCGGAGGCCCGACCGCACCGCGTCACGGCGCGGTTTGGTATGCCGCGGACGTATGCCGGCGACGTTCGCGCGTCCGGGAACTCCCGCGATTTCCGCTCGGCGCGCGCAAGATCCAATCGGACCGCGTCGTGTGACGTGCTCGCCATCGATATCGTTGAGCAGACGCTTGCGCCCGCGACGACACCTAACTCGCCGGGGAATTCGTCGAGCAGACGGTGTTCATTCGTGTCCACAAGCATGGCGTACGCATGTCGCTCATGGGCCGGTGTCATGGCGATGCCTCGCGAACGTGTCTCCAAGCTCGAAGTAACGTGCCGTCTCCTCCGGCGTACCGTCCGCGACCTTGGGGTCGTCGTACGGCACGGGGATCCTCGCGACGGCGCCCTGCACGTACGGGCATGCAGTGTCGGCCTGCGCTGCGGCCTACCTTTGAGCCTCATGTGGCTCGGGCACGTTATGTTCGATCGGCCGGTGTTCTCCACTCCGCGCAATCATCGCGGTCGCTGCCGCAGTCCTACTCCGCCCGCAGCGCCACGATCGGATCGAGGCGCGCCGCGCGGCGGGCCGGGACGAAGCCGAAGAGAACACCAACCGCCGCGGAAACACCCATCGCGAGCACCACCGCGTCCGCGGGGATCGCGAGCGACCAGCCGACCGCGTGACCGATCGCGGATGCTCCTAGCACGCTGAGCCCAATGCCGAGCGCGCCGCCGAACGCTGCGAGGAGGACGGACTCCGTAAGGAACTGAAGCAGGATCGCAAACTCCGTTGCGCCGTGGGCGAGGCGGACGCCGATTTCGCGCGTGCGCTCCGAGACCGACGCGAGCATCACGTTCATGACGCCGATGCCGCCGACGAGAAGAGCGATGAGCGCGACCGCCGTGATGAGGTTCGCGAACGTCTCGCTCGCCTCGAGCTGCGCTTTCACGATGTCCTCGGGGTGACGGATGTTGAAGTCGTCGTCCATTCCTTCGGCGATGCGATGGCGCTCGCGCATGAGCGCGACGATCGCGTTGGTCGCCGGGACGACGGCCTCTGGGCTCACCGCGGAGCTCACGATGTCGTCGATGTACGCGCTGCCCGGTGGCCTCAGCTTCGTCAGCGCCGTCGTGTACGGGACCATCACCGTGTCGTCCATGTCCGAGCCCGACGCGGATTGGCCCTTCGGCTTGAGGAGGCCGATGACCTCGTAGACCTGGCCATTCACGCGCACGATGGCGCCGATCGGATCGTCCGCGCCGAAGAGCTGCTTTCGCACCGTCTCGCCGATGAGGATGACGTTGCGCGCTTGCGTGACGTCGTCCTCCGTGAAGACCGAGCCCGCCGTGATTTCCCAGCGCTTGATGGGGAGATAATCGCGAGCGACGCCGCGCGCGTACGTTCGCCAGTTGCTGCGTTCGGAGACGATTTGCACTTGCGCGTCGACCTGCGGAGAGCTCCGCTCGATGAGCGGCACCTCGCGAACGATCGCCTCCATGTCCGCGACCGTGAGCGTCGTCGTCGTCTTCGATCCGGTGCGGACGCCCGCGATATTGCGGCCGCCGGCCTCGACCCACACCAAGTTGTCGCCGAGGTTGTGAAGGAGAAGCGTATACCGCGCGCGGCTCTCGTCGCCGAGCGCGACGACCCACGCCACCGCCGCGATCGCGACCGCGATCCCGACCGACGTGAGGAGACTCCGGCCCTTGTTCCGAAAAAGCGCGCGCGCGGCCTGGCCCCAGAGCACCAAAACGAGGACGGCAACGTGCGGGCGCTTCATCCGAAAAAGTGGGTCAGCTTCAAGAGGAGGGAATCGGTGGCGGGCGCTTTCCCGAGGCCCGCCGCGTCGATATGGCCCCGATCACCTGGCCCGAGATCGATCGAGGGGCTTTGCGCGCGCGTATAAACGAAAAAGATCGTCGAGCCTAATGCGTATTCCCAACGAAGTACGATATTCGCATTGATCGCGGCATTGATGAAATCGGGATTCGTCGTGGGCGCGCTAATGGCCGTTAGCTCGTCGCGATGCACGACCGTTCCGCGTCCCGCGCGCGCCGTTGGGAATGCTCCGAAATCGGAATAATGGCCGGAGGCGAGGAACATTTGCGCGTAGGTCTGCAACGACAGTCGCGGCGTGAACGTGTACGTCACGCGCGCGGTCCCCGACAGCTCGGTCGCCTCGAGCTTTCCGAAAATCAGATTCTCCGTCGTTCGCCCGGCAAAACGAGGCTCGCCCTTCGCACAGACGACCAGCGGCTCGAGAGAGATTTCGAGCTGCGGAATGAAACGAAACATCCCGACCGCCGACACGTTCGTGAAAAAGCCGTCGAAGATGCGCTGCGTCTGCGTCGCGATCTCCACGGAGACGGCGCGGCGCGGATCCGACTTCAGCTCCACTTCGAGCCCCAAGAGCTCACGCCGCTCGAGCGCGGTGCCGTCGCCGACCTCGCGATCGTCGAAATGGCGCCCGCGGAAATGGCCCTCGACGAAGAATTCCCAGAAATTCGTGAATTTCCACTGCGTATTGAGCTGATATCCGTGTGCGAGAACTAGGCCGTCGAGATTCGTTCGGCCGTACACCTCGAGGCGCGAGTGCGTCTCGAGCGTGTTGAGCCATGGCTCGAGCGTGCGTCGCTCGAGGGCGGCAGAAACGGAATGGATATTCGCCCGCTTCATGTACCCGAGGTCGTTGAAGTCGAGCTTTCGCGACGCCATGTCGTACGTCAGCTCGCCGACCCACGGGATGCCGCCTTCTTTCGCGATGCGCGTCGAATTGCCAATTCCCGACGCGCCGCTTCCGATCGTGGTGCCATCGCGAAGCATGCGCGTCGGCCCGTCGCGAAGCGTCGTGCCCGTCAGCTGCGTCGTCGCCGTCCAATCACCGTCGGGCGAGCGCCAACGTCCGTCGACGGCGCCGACATACGCATCGTGCGTGCAACGGCCGCGCGGGCATGGGGCCGACCGCTCGGAGCGAACCACCGCGCCACCGAACGCGCCGACATGCGCGTTGCCGCCGAGCTCGTATTTGAGGCGCGCCGCCTGAAAGAGCGTCATCGGCTCGACGATGCGATCCCTCTTCGGGCCGCCGCTCGTGCGAACGACCGCGTTGTTCTCGTTCGTCAAAGCGGACAGCGCGCCGACGCCTAGACGCTCGGTCAGACGCCCGCTCAGCTTGGTTGCGCCGAGGAGCGTCGCGGCTTTCATCGGCTCCGCTAGCGTCTCGTTGTTAGCGAGCTCGGGCGCCTCCGGCGTGATGCGGCCGATGCGACGCGTATAGAGGAGCGGCATCGGCGTCGCGAAGACGTCGCGGCCTTCGAAGAAGAAAGGGCGCTTCTCTGGAAGCCTGATCTCCTCGTTCGTGAGGTTCAGGATCAATTGATCGGCCTCGACCTGCGCGAAGTCGGGGAGGATCGCGAGGTCGAGCGTCAGGTCGCGCTTCGCGTGCCACTTCGCATCGAGCCCGATCGAGCCGCCGAAGCGGTGACTCTCTGCGGCGCTGTCCGCGCCCGCGTCGCGGCGATCGAAGCGGCCGAGGACGAAGGGACGAAGCTCGATATCCGTCTTCGGCGGCGGTGCGTCGACGCCGCCGAGGCGCCCATACCGCGAGACCTCGCCGGCACCGGCCCGCGGAATGAAGGACCATTCGTCCGTCTCCTGCCGCTTCGACACATAACGACGGACTTGGAGCCCCCACTCTTGAGGAGCACCGTCACGAAAACGAAGGATCCGGAGGGGGATCCGAAGCTCCGCCGACCACCCGCGCGGCGTTCGCGCGACGTCGGCCGCCCAGGACTCGTCCCAATCGCGATCGATGTCCGTGTCGTTGAAGCGGATGGCATCGGATTGCACGCCCGCTGCGTTGACGGAGAACTCGTAGGCGCTACGGCCGTCGCCGCGACTGTCGACGATGACCGTGACGCGATCCGCTTCGCTCGGACGATCACGTCGCGTCAGGCGTGCGACGATCGGGT